>CALBHI010000133.1 GCA_937894535.1 uncultured Verrucomicrobiota bacterium | reverse complement strand
CGGCGTGCCCGTGTATGCGGTCGGAAAGATCGAGGACATCGTCGCCCACCGCGGCATCACCAAGTCCGACCACACCGGCAACAACCGCGACTCCCAGAAGGCGGTCGAGGCTTTCATGAAGGAACCGGGCCACGGGCTGATCTTCGCCAACTTCATCGACTTCGACATGATCTACGGCCACCGCCGCGATCCGCAGGGCTACGCGGACTGCCTGCGCCAAACCGATGCCTGGCTGGCCGGCTTCATCCCCACCCTCGCCGATGACGATGTGCTCATCCTGACGGCGGACCACGGCAATGACCCGACCTACAAGGGCACCGACCACACCCGCGAGGCCGTGCCGGTGCTGGTATACCGCCGCGGTCGGCCGGGCGTTTCGCTCGGGGTGCGGAAAGGCTACTACGATGTTGCCCAATCCATCGCCACGCTGTTCGGGATCAAACCGGTCACCCGCGGCGTTTCCTTTGTTTAACCAGACGGAGAATCACCATGCTGCCCCAATGGATCATTGAGAAAAAACGTGACGGAAAAGCCCTGAGCAGCGAGGAGATTCGCTGGTTCATCGACGGCTACACCAAGGGAACCATCCCGGATTACCAGATGTCGGCGTTGGCCATGGCCATCTACTTCAAAGGCATGGACCCCGCCGAGGTTTCAGTGCTGGTCGATGCGATGATGCGTTCGGGTGACCTCGTGGACACCTCGAGCATTCCGCTGCCCAAGGCCGACAAGCATTCGACCGGCGGCATCGGCGACAAGGTCTCGCTGCCCCTCGCCCCGCTCGTCGCCTGTTTCGACATCGCCGTGCCGATGATCTCCGGGCGCGGTCTCGGCATCACCGGCGGCACCCTCGACAAACTCGAGTCAATCCCCGGTTACCAGGCCAAGATCGCCGAAAAGCACTTCATCGAAGTCATCAAACAATGCGGTTGTTCGATCATCGGCCAGACCGACCGGCTGGCTCCTGCCGACAAGAAGCTGTATGCCCTGCGCGATGTGACCGCGACCGTGCCTTCGATCCCGCTGATCACCGCCAGCATCATGTGCAAGAAGATGGCCGAGGGCATCGATTCCCTCGTGCTGGACGTGAAGTGCGGCGCCGGCGCCTTCATGAAAACCCGCGAGGATGCCCGAGCCCTCGCCCAATCGATGATCAACGTCGGCAAGGCCATGAACAAGAAGGTCTCCGCGATCATCACCGACATGAACCAGCCCCTTGGCCGCACCGCGGGCAATGCCCTCGAGGTGATCGAGTCGGTGGAGACCCTGCGTGGCCGCGGGCCGGCCGACCTCGTTGATCTCACCGTGTTGCTGGCGGTGGAGATGATCATGCTGTCGTACCCGGACCGCGATCCGGCCGAGCTTGACCGCGCCTGCCGCGAGAAACTTCGCAACGGGGAGGCCCTCGCCCGTTTCCGCGAGATGGTCCGCCTGCAACACGGCGATGTGGCGGCGATCGATGACCTCTCCCGGCTGCCGCACGCCGCGATCGTCGAGGAATACAACGCCCCGCATGCCGGTTATGTGGCCGAAGTGAATGCCGAGGGCATCGGCCGGGCCTGCATCGTGCTTGGCGCGGGCCGCAAGCGCACCGAGGATCCGGTCGATTTTGCCGTCGGCATCTCCCATCTCGTCAAGGTCGGCGACCGGGTGGAGAAAGGCCAACCGTTGCTGATGATCCACGCCAATGACAAACAGAAACTGGCCGAGGCGGAAAAACTCATCGAAGCCGCTTTCCGTTTCTCCGCTACTCCGGTACCGAGCGCCCCCGCCGTTTTGGAAACCCTCCGCTGAAAGGCCCATCATGAACATCCAGATCCTCGAACAAGCAGCGGACATGGTCCGCAAACGGTTGAACAACCCGAAACCCACCGCCGGGCTGATCCTCGGATCCGGCTGGGGCGATGTCCTGACCAACTTCACCGTGCAGGCCACGATCCCGTACGAGGAGATTCCCGGATTCGGCAAGACCGGGGTGGTCGGCCATTCCGGCAAACTGATCCTCGCCGAGGCGGCGGGCATCACCACGTTGGTGTTCCAGGGACGCCGCCACTACTACGAAGGCGAGGGCTGGACCCCGGTGGCAATCCCGGTGTACCTGCTGAAGCAACTGGGTGCGTCGTGGGTGCTGCTGACCAATGCGGCGGGCGGCGTCCGTTCCGACCTGAAACCCGGCTCGCTGATGGTCCTGTCCGATCACATCAACAACATGGGAGCGAACCCGCTGATCGGTCCGCACCATCCGTGCTGGGGCACCCGTTTCCCCGACCTGTCGAACGCCTACGACCTGGCCATGCGCGCCGCCCTTAAACGTGCGGCCCTGTCGAGCGGACTCGCCGCTGCCGAAGGGGTATACCTCGCCTCGTCCGGACCCTTCTACGAAACGCCGGCGGAGATTCGCGCCTTCCGTACGCTGGGTGCCGACGCGGTCGGCATGTCCACCGTGCCGGAAACGTTGCTCGCCAATGCAGCCGGTCTGCGGGTCGCCGGTTTGTCGTGCATCACCAATGCGGCGGCGAGCATCAGCGCCCACCCGCTCAGCCACGAGGAAGTCACCGGGACGTCACGGCAAACCATGCCGAAGATGA
>CALBHI010000132.1 GCA_937894535.1 uncultured Verrucomicrobiota bacterium | reverse complement strand
CGAGACCACTGCGCGATGCATCACGGGCGAGCGACGGTTCGGCGACCAGCACGGCGTTGAAGGTGTCCGGCAACGGATCCTCCGACACCTCGCGTTTGAGCGAAATCCGATAATGCGCGCCGTCGCGGACCAGCGCCTGCTCGGCCGCACTGGCCACGATGCCCTTGTCGCGGGCGAAGACATACAGCGCGGACAAGGCGGGGGCACCGGACGGGGGCGTGACGGTGAGTTCAACGGCTGCGTCGTTCGCTCGCGCCGCGAAGGTCCAGTCGCTTTCGGTCGCGGGCAGGCGGCGACGCGCTTCGCGGAAGTCATCGGCGCGGCCGGGATCGATCACCGGCGTGGCGTTCACCGGTAGGGTGAGGGTGAACGCGGCCCGTCCGGGCAGGCAGACCTCCTTGCACATCAGCCACGAGACATTCGCGGCGAGGTCCACGGTGGCGGTTGGCAGTTCGGCGGGCGGGGTGATCTCGACCAGCAACCAGGCGGTTTCCTCGTAGCCGTAACTCATTAGCGGCGGCATGGGCAGGCGTTGCGGGGTGGGCCAGATGATCGGACCGGCGGTGAACCCCTCGGGCAGGGTCCAGCGGATTTTTGTCGGCAATCCCGAATCCCCGTCGTTGATCCAGTAGGTGTGCCAGTGCTCCTCGTGGGTCAGCTTGAGGGCGACCCAGAACGGCTGACCGGGGGCGATCGACGAGACTTCCGCCATGACCTCGGCGGTGACGTGCTTGTCCTTGATCGGCGCAGCCCCGGCCCCTAGGGCCATGCTCCATGCCAACAACGTTATCAAACCCATGCGAATCATCATCATGCCTCCAGTGGACACCCGACACGGTACCATCGTTCATTCGCCGCGGCCAGTGATGCGGTGACAGAAATCGTTCCGGGGCGATGGGATCACCCGATGGCCGCAGCCACCGGCGCGCCTGCGGCGAGCAGGGCGGCGCGGCTCATGGACCCGATAAACGGGAACGCGACCACCGGAACCGGGGCGATACGACGAGTGAGTTCGGCGAGGTTGTCGGCGCGGATCAACCGGTCGGTGGTATCGCGCGGCAGCGTGGATGCGGCCACCACCACCGCGGCCGGGACGATGCCTTCCGCGGCCAGGGCACGCAGGGTAAGCTGGGTGTGGTTCAACGTGCCGAGGTGGTCGCGGGCGACCACGATCGGGGTGGCATGCAGCGCCTTGATCAGGTCAAGCATGGTCTCCGCCTCGTTCAGCGGAACGAGCAGTCCACCCGCACCTTCGATGATCAACGGTGTCCATTCCTTGGACAATTGGTCCAATCGGTGTTCCAGGGATTGGATGGTCACCCGTTGCCCGGATTCGCGTGCGGCGAGATGGGGCGAGGTAGGCAGGGGCAGGCGCACCATGGTCAGGTCGGCGTGTTGCGCGGGCGTCAAGGCCGGTTCGTACCACCCTTCGCACCAGGTCGCGTCGTCATCGCCGTTCACCGCGCCGGTCTGCACCGGCTTGACCGACATCGCACGGAGGCCGCGCGCACGCAGGGCGAGGGTCAGCGCGGCGGTGACCACGGTCTTGCCGACGCCGGTATCGGTACCGGTGATGAACAGGCGGGTATTCAACCGGGCCATCCTCCGCGACGGCGGAGGGCGAACACGCTGGCCGCCCCGACCGTGTCGGCCACCCAATCCAACACATCGGGCGACCGCCCCGGCACCGAGCGCTGGTGCCATTCGTCGGTCGCTCCGTAGGCCGACGCGCTGATCCACGCGATGAACGCGGCCGATTTCCAGGAAAACCGGGAGCAGCGCAAGGCCAACGCGATCGCCCACGCCAACACCGCGAACAGCAGGGCATGCACCACTTTGTCGGCGTGGGGCGGGATC
>CALBHI010000131.1 GCA_937894535.1 uncultured Verrucomicrobiota bacterium | reverse complement strand
TCCCCTCCTTGGAGGGGTGGCCGCAGGCCGGGGTGGGTTCCCATCCGCCACATTCCCAACGCGTCGAGGGCGACGCGTTCCACCTGGAAACCAAATCCATGCCTGCCCCTACCATCCTCGCTGCCGCTCACGAAACGGCACCTACACCCGAACCCTCCTCTTCCTCCTCTTTCTCTAGCCCGCCGCGGGCGGGTGGTAAAACCTCTTCCATCCATCGCAACCCACCCATCCACATGATCCGCCGTATCCGCGGTTCCGTTTTCATGCTGCTCGCGGAGCGGCTACACCGCCGCCCCTCCTCTTCCTCATGTCCGGATTTGTGCGGTACATGGCCGTTAATTTTCCTACATCATGAGCGCAACATGCGGGTATGGTTAGGACATGCGACACGGGGGGTGGCGAACGATGTTCACGGCGATGCTTGTCCGAAAATGGGGATGTGGGTTGGCTCTGCTTCTGGCCTGCACGTCTGGATTGGGCCAATCGGTGCGGCCGGGATTGGGCTCGATCCCGTATGCCGATGCGCTGGGCACCGGTGTCACCTTCCGGGTCTGGGCACCCTTCGCCACCAACGTCGCGGTGCGCGGCGACTTCAATGCATGGGGCGAAACCGCCCTGGTCAGCGAGGGCGGTGGCCGCTGGTCGGTGGATATCCCCGGCGCGACCTCCGGCAATGCCTACCGGTACTACCTCAACGGAACGACGAACAAACGCGATCCGCGCGCCCGGCGGGTGTCCAATTCCGGCACGAACGGCGTGTCGTATGTCTACGACACACAGGCTTTCCCGTGGGGGGATACTCCCCAGCCCCAACCGGCGCGCAAGGATACCGTGATCTACCAGATGCACGTCGGCACCTTCGCCGGGTCCCCCACGCCGCGCACCTTTGACCACGCGACGAACCTGCTCGACCACGTGGCCGGCCTTGGCGTCAACGCGATCAAAGTGATGCCGGTGAACGAATTCGCCGGCAGCCAGAGCTGGGGCTACAACCCGGCCGATCCCTTCGCCATCGAGAGCAGCTACGGCGGACCCGATGCCTTCAAGCGGTTTGTACGCGCCTGCCACGAACGCGGCATGGCCGTATTTGTCGATGTCGTCCATAACCACTATGGTCCGAGCGACCTCGCCCTGTGGCGTTTCGACGGCTGGTACCAGGGCACCTACGGCGGCATCTACTTCTACAACGACACCCGGGCCAATACGCCGTGGGGCGGTACCAGGCCCGACTACGGACGCGCCGAAGTCCGCAGCTACATCCGCGACCAGATCATGATGTTTGTGCAGGAATACCGGATCGGCGGCTTCCGCTGGGATGCCCCCTATTACATCATCAACTCCGACCAGGGGCACAACCAGAACGGCGAACACCTGCTGCGCGACATCAACTGGGAACTGTTGCAGAACCATCCCCACGTGCAACGCATCGCCGAGGACAATGCCTTTGACTACAGCATGAACTTCCAGGGCCAGTGGGACGTCGCATCGCGCTGGTCCCTGCATGGCCAGGTGACCACCGCCTCCGACGCGAACCGCAACATGTTCACCGTGCGCAACCTGCTGCGCGATTGGGCGAGCCTCAACCGCGTCCTGTTCACCGAGGCGCACGACTACATCGCCTCGAACCACGGCCGCAGCCGCCTCCCCTCAGAAATCGACACCGGCAACCCGGAAAGCATCTTCGCGCGCAAACGGTCGCTGCTCGCCGCCGGCCTGGTCATGACCGCCCCGGCCATCCCCATGATCTTCCAGGGCCAGGAAATGCTCGAGACCCAGGCCTTCCACGACAATGTCCCGCTGCGCTGGAACCGCACCAACACCTTCGCCGGCATCGTGCGCGCCTACGCCGACCTGATCCATATCCGCCGCGACCTGCGCGGCGGCACCAAGGGCCTCAAAGGCACCGGCATCAACGTGCACCATGTGGACAACAACAACAAGGTCATCGGCTACATCCGCTGGGATGCCGGCGGTCAAACCGACGACGTGGTGGTGATCGCGAACTTCGCCAACGTCGCCTGGACCAACGGGACCTATGCCGTCGGCTTCCCCGCCAACGGGGTCTGGTACCGTCATTACAACAGCGATGCGACCAACTACCAGGCCGACTTCGGTGATGTCGGCGCTGCGCAGGTGGTGGTCTCCAACGGTGAAGCCCGGGTGAACATGGGCCGGTACAGCCTGCAGATCTTCTCCCGCGAAGCGCCGACCGGGGAACCCGGCGCGCCGTCCCTGCCCCAGGTAACCACCGCTCCGGTCACGGGTATTTCCAACACCGTGGCCAACGGGGGCGGCGAGGTCACGGACGATGGCGGGGCGCCGGTGTCCGAACGCGGACTGGTGTGGAGCCTGAGCCCGGGGCCGACCACCAACCACCACCGCATCGCGGCCGGAGCCGGGACCGGCCCCTTCACCGCCACCCTCTCCGGGTTGACCTCGGGCGCGGTCACCCATGTGCGCGCCTATGCGATCAACAGCGCCGGGACGGTCTACGGCAACGAACGGTCGTTCATCGCGGGGGCCGTGCCCACCGTATCCGCCATTCCCCTCGTCGGGAGCGTGGCCGTGATCGAAGCCGAGTGGTTCAGCGAAAACCTCTCGCCGCGCAGCGACCACCAATGGGTCTTCACCAACGATGTGGCCGGATTCAACGGCGATGGGTTTATGCATGCCCTGCCTGACACCAACGCCTCCTTCACCAACTGGCCGGTCACGAGTCCGGAATTGCGTTATCCCGTGGTGTTCAACCAGGCCACCACCCATTACGTCTGGGTGCGCGGGTATGGCCTCGACGGTGCCAGCGACTCGGTCCACTGGGGCCTGAACGGCACGACCAACGCGACCGCCGGGATCAATTGGTCGGTCTATAACCAATGGGTTTGGACCAACCGGGTCGGCGACGGTGCGGTCGCCACCCTGAACGTCACCACCACCGGAACCA
Organism: uncultured Verrucomicrobiota bacterium; assembly: GCA_937894535.1. Taxonomy (GTDB): domain Bacteria; phylum Verrucomicrobiota; class Kiritimatiellia; order CAIVKH01; family CAIVKH01; genus CALMUP01. The sequence continues at coordinate 1,846 of CALBHI010000131.1, read as the reverse complement.
ACCTGTTCCACCTGTGGATGCGCGAGGATGGCGCACGGATCGACCGGATCGTCATCGCCACCAACGCAAACTTCCGCCCGCGCACGGGCAATGCCTGGCACATTCCCGGCGAGGACGAACCGGCCGGACAGTACGCGATGCGGTCGCCGTTTGCGGCGATCTACTCCAACACCGCGGTGACCCTTTTCAGCGGGAATCAATTCCAAGGGTCCGCCAGCGCCGGCAACCAGACGGTGTCCGGTAGCACCATCTACTACAAACACGCCACCAGCACGGTCTGGTCCACGGCGGCGATGGCCTTCCACAGCGAGTCGGGCAACAACAAATACTTTTCCGGGGTCATTCCCGCCGGCGTTTTCCAACCCGGCGATACCGTGGAGTATTACCTCCGCATCAACTACACCGACTTCCTGCCGACCTACCTGTATGCCGAGGACGGGTTGCCCCAGAAGTCCGACGAGGAGTCCGTGGCCCGCGCCCAGCCCTACCGGTATGCGGTCCGGCACACCCCGTCCGCCGGGTTCCCCTCACCCGCCGACTGGCGCGACATCAACATCTACCAGATTTTCACCGATCGCTTCCACGATGGCGATCCCTCCAACAACGCCGCGCACCCCGGCGCGGACGTGGTCCCCTCGGCCGGCAACCGCATCCACGGCGGCGACTTCAAGGGGATTGAAAACAAACTGGATTACATCAAGGCGCTTGGTGCGAATGCCATCTGGATCAAGCCCATCCACCTCAACGTCGGCAATGCGGCCTACCATGGCTACAACGCCCACGACTTCTATGAATTGGCCCCCAACCTCGGCACCATCGATGACCTGCGCAGCATGGTGGCGGCCGCCCATGCGCGCGGCATCTATGTCCTGCTGGACATCGTCTGCAATCACCAGGGACGGCGAATCGACAGCACCGATGCGGGTTTCCCCGCCTACAATGCCGCCGGCTATACCCCGCGGTGGACGGACGGCACCACCTACCCGCCCCCGTTCAATGCGCTCGACGACTACCATCACTTCGGTCACGTCAGCAACTACAGCGACCCAACCCAGGTGGTGCTGGGGGAATTAAACGGGCTCGACGACCTCAAGACCGAATCCCTGCGGGTGCGGACCAACCTCGTGGAGATCTTCAAGTACTGGATCGAATTGGCCGACCTCGATGGCTTCCGGCTCGACACGGTCAAGCACGTGGAAATCGATTTCTGGCCCTTCTTCAATTCGGAAATCCGCGCCTTTGCCACCGCCATGGGCAAGACCAACTTCATCCAGTTCGGCGAGATGTTCGACACCACCGAAGCGGGCAACGGACGGTTTACCGGCACCCAGGCCGGTGGCGGGTATGCGAATGATACCGTGCTCAACTTCCCGCTCTACGGAAAGATCGGCAGCGTGTTCGCCACCGCCACCGGCAACACAAAGCAGATCGAGGACCACTACAACGCGATCCCCGCCAACTACCATCCCGACTCCTGGATGCGGCTGGTCAACTTCCTCGACAACCACGATGTGCGCCGGTTCATGCACACCAGCGGGGCCAACGGCAATACCAACCGGCTGCAACTCGCCCTGTCGTTCCTCTACACGGCGCGCGGCATTCCCAACCTGTATTACGGCACGGAGCAGAACTTCGACGGCGGGGATGATCCGACCAACCGCGAAGACATGTTTGATGGCGAATACGAACAGGGGCCCTCGCTCGGCGACAACTTCGACATGACCAAGGGTGAATACCTGCAGGTCGCGCGGCTCAACAATTTCCGCCGCCTTTACCCGGCGCTGCGCACCGGCGAACATATCAACCGGTGGAACAACCCCAGCGGCCCCGGACTGTTCGCCTACAC
>CALBHI010000130.1 GCA_937894535.1 uncultured Verrucomicrobiota bacterium | reverse complement strand
TGGCACCCCGGCGCGAACAACATCGGCCTGGTCAACGACTACACCTGGCAGCGCGATCAGGTCTTGTCCGGCGCGACCAACGTGCGGTTCAAATTCACCGCCAACGGAACCTGGTCGTCGAATTGGGGCGAGAACAACCAGTCCGACCTCGACATCCCGCTGCAGGGCGGCACGGCCGAATTGTCCGGCGCGAACATCCTCGCCAACGGCACCCTGACCGGCCATTTCCGGTTCACCTTCAACGAGCAGACCCGCGCCTATACCGTCGTGAAGCTCGCCGACACCGACACCGACGGCGATGGCATCGGTGATTTCGCCGACAATTGTCCGAACACGCCGAACGCAAACCAGCTCGACACCGACGGTGACGGGATCGGCGATGTCTGCGATCCCGACCTCGACGGCGATGGCGTGACCAACGGTCCCGACAATTGCCCGACCGTGGCGAACCCGACCCAGTCCGATCTCGACAACGATGGCGTGGGTGATGCCTGCGACTCCGACCGCGACGGCGATGGTGTCGCGAACGACTTCGACAACTGCCCCGACCTGATGAACGGCAGCCAGGCCGACCGCGACGGTGACGGGATCGGCGACGCCTGCGATCCGGACGAGGACGGCGACGGCATGCCCAACGCCTGGGAAATCCAGTACGGCTTGAACGCGCTCAGCCCCGGCGATGCCGCCCTCGATCCCGACGGCGACGGCCGCACCAACCTGCAGGAATACCAGCTCGGCTCGAACCCGAATGTGCCTGACGCCTTCTCGTCGGGTTACACCACGATGACCGTGGCCGGCACCTTCAACGGCTGGAACCCCGCCGCGAACAACATGGCCCTGGTCAGCAACTATGTGTGGCGTTTCACCGTCACCCTGACCAACGCCAGTGCCCCGCGTTTCAAGTTCGTGGCCAACGGCGCGTGGTCGGTCAACTGGGGCGAGACCAACCAGTCCGACAAGGACATCCCGCTGCAGGGTGGCATCGCCGAGTTGTCCGGCGCGAACATCGAGATCAACGGCACGTTGAACGGGACCTACACCTTCACGTTCAACGAGCAGACCCGTGCCTACACCGTGACCACGCCGCCGCCGGCCGACACCGATGGCGACGGCATGCCCGACGCGTGGGAACTGCAGTACGGCCTCAACCCGAACAGCGCGGCCGATGCCGCGCTGGATCCGGACGGCGACGGCTTCACCAACCTGCAGGAGTTCCAGAACGGCACCAACCCGAACGTCGGCGAGTCGTTCAACTCGAACTACAGTTCGATGACCGCCGCCGGTACGTTCAACGGCTGGAACCCGGCCGCGAACAACATGCAGCTGGTCACCCACTACATCTGGGAAACCACCGTGTCGCTGAACCAGTCCGGAAACATCCAGCTCAAATTCGCCGCGAACGGTGGCTGGGGCACCAACTGGGGCGAGACCAACCAGTCCGACTTCACCATCGACGTGTTTGGGTTCGCCGAACAAACGGGCGGCAACATCACGGTGAACGGGCCGTTCAACGGCACCTACCGGATCAAGTTCAACGAGGTCACCCGCGACTACGAGGTCAAGCGCATCCCGTAGGGCATAAGGGCCGTGCGATTCCGGGCCGCACGGCCCCGATGCTTTCCCGGATAACCCGCGCGGCGCGTCCTACCTGTTCCCCGGGGCATGCCGGTTCATGGCCATGATCTCTGCCGGTGCCCGGTGTTGATGAAGCAGGTGGGCCATGGTTTGCATCGAGGGATTGATGTGGCGAAAGAATTTCTTGTAGCCGGCGCACAGGTAGTTCAAGCCGGCCTCGCCGCTGGGTGTGCGCAGAAACCTGTGCTTGGGGCATTCGCCATGGCATGCAAAACGCACGTCACATTCCCGGCAATAGCGTGGCAGGGTGCTGGATTTCGACGTCCCGAAATTCACCTGGGCGGGTGAGTCAACCATGTCACCCAGGTGTTGTTGCATCAGGTTGCCCAGCTTGTAGGCGGGATAGACATAATGGTCGCAGGAATACACATCGCCGTTGTGCTCCATGGCCAAGGCGCGACCGCAGGTCTCGGCAAAAACGCACAGGCTGGAGCCCATGCCCATCCAATTGCTCAGCGCAACATCGAACAACTGCACGAAGGTGGTGCCCACGTCGTGTTTGACCCATTCGTCAAAGATCGCGATGAGAAAGTCGCCGTAGGTGACGGGCAATACGCTCCATGGCGTTACCGGCGCATCTTCGGCGGGGGTGTCTTCAGCGGTTGGCGGTGTGGCCAGCTCCAGCCCCAAACGCCGGGATGCTCCGTTGGGTTGACGCTCCACCAGGGGGATGTATTGATGATACGTCGAACCGATATCCTTGAGGAATCGGTACACGGTCAAGGGGTGCTGGGAGTTTTTCCGGTTCACCACGGTCAGGGTGTTGAAGGCGACCCCGTGTTTTTTCAAGAACGATAGTCCCCGCATGACCCGTTCGAATGTTGGTTTTTGCCGTTTGTCCACCCGGTAGGCATCATGCAATTCGGCTGGACCATCCACGCTGAGCCCGACGAGCACATGGTGGTGTGCCAGGAATTCACCCCAGGCGTCGTCGAGCAGGGTGCCGTTGGTTTGCAAGGCGTTGGAGATCGGGCGGCCGTCGCTGTACCGCTGCTGCAGGGCTATGACCTTGCGGAAGAAGTCGATTCCGAGCAACGTGGGTTCGCCTCCCTGCCAGGCGAAGGCGATTTCCGGGCCGCTCTGGTGGTGGATGTAGTCGCGGATATAGGTCTCCAGCACCTCGTCCGGCATACGGAACGACGTTGTCGCGTCAAACAGCGTTTCCTTCTCGAGGTAAAAGCAATAGGTGCAGTCGAGGTTGCAGATCGGCCCGACCGGTTTGGTCATGACGTGAAACGGCGCGGTGCGCCGCGCCGTAGGCGGTTGGGGTGGCGGTGTCGACGTCATGGCTGATGGAACTATGATCGTGATCGACCTGCGCGAACAAGCATGTTTTATCCTTGCTCACGGGTTGATGGCGGTGGTGTATTAACGGTATGCCGCATCAAGCAGTCAGGTGGATCTAGCCGATGACCGATGCCTTTCCTTCCGCGTGGCGGCGCGACCTTCAGGCCGGTGTGACGGTGGCGGTCTTTGCCATTCCCCAGGCCATGGCCTATGCCATGCTGGCGGGTGTTTCCCCGGTGCATGGCTTGTATGCGGCCGTGGTGATGTCCATGGTCGCGGCGTTGCTCGGTTCCTCCCCCTACGTCAATACCGGTCCAACCAACTCGGCCGCCTTGTTAACCGCCGGTGCGCTGGCCCCGCTGGCCGTGGAGGGGCAACTCATGGCCTACATGGCGACCCTGTGTTTCCTGGTGGGGCTCATCCGCTTGGCGCTGGGTATGATGAAGTGTGGTTCGTTGCTCGCCTTTGTACCCGAATCGTCCTTTCTCGGGTTTACCGTGGGTGCCGGACTGCTGATCGCGCTGGGACAGTTGCACCATTTATTGGGCGTCCCCGCCCCCGCGGCGGTGTGGATGCCAGCCCGGTTCGCGGAAACACTTCGTGCGTGGGAAAACATCCAGCCGTGGTCGCTCGGCATCGGGTTGGGCACCATTGCGCTTACCCTGGTGTTCGAGAAAAGGGCGAAGCGGTTTCCGGTCGCGATGTGCATCATGGTGGTGTGCGGCCTGATTGCGTGGGCTGTGCGGGATATCCATGCGCTTCGTGTGGTTGGGGATGTTGCACGTATTCCCGCCGGGTTGCCTCCCTGGTCGCTTCCGCTTGTTGATCCGGAGATCATGGCGGCGTTGTTTCCGGCCGCGGCGGCGATCGCCGTGATCGGCTTGATCGAGGCAGCTTCGATCGGGCAAACGCTGGCCTTGCGGAACGGGCAACATTTCGATGTGAATCGCGAGTTTGTCGGGCAGGGAGGCGCCCAGGTGGCCGGGGCGTTTTTCAGCGGCATACCCGGTTCGGGTTCGTTCAGTCGCACCTTGTTGATCGAGGCTTCGGGGGGCGTTACCCGCATGGCCAACATCTATTTCGGCCTGGCCACGGCGGCGGCCCTGCTCGTCGTGCCGCGCTTGCTCGAATGGATTCCCGTTTCCGCGCTGGCCGGCCTGTTGTTCTATATCGGGATCCGGTTGGTGGATCTCCGTCATATTCGCCGCGTGCTCGCCACATCCCGCACCGATACCGTGATCATGGTGCTGACCTTGTTGATCACGGTGTTTTACCGGATTGAGGCTGGCATCGTGGCGGGTGTTCTGGGGGCGGCGCTGGTGCATCTTTACCGCACGCGTACCTTGCATATCACGGAGTATGTGCCGGATGAAAAGGGTCACGTGAAGGAGGTCCCTTATGCCCCGGGCATTCGACATGCCTCCTCCGAGGTCGTGGTGGTCGGGATCACCGGCGACTTGTATTACGGTGTCGCCATGCTGATGCGCAACCAGCTCCAGGATATAATCCGTGACCAGAAGCCGCGTCATCTGGTGGTGCGGGTGCGTCGGGCGCTTTCCATTGATTACTCCTGCTGGAGTGCGCTGTTTGATGTCGCTGAGGGCTTTCACCGTCAGGGTGGATCGGTCTATTTGTGCGGCGTACGCAAGGAACATGAAGCCATCATCGAGCAGGCGGGCATGCGGGCGATACTGCCGAAGGCGAACGTGTTTCCCGCCACCGCATCACCCTTCGAGGCCTTCGGCCGCTGCCTTGATCACGTGTTTACGATTTGTCCGGCCAAGGATGCTTCGGGACAGGCCTGGCGCAAGACCGGGCCGGGATCAGGTCAGGTTCCCTGATGCCTTGCCGGGTCGTGCGACCCGGGTCTAAACCCCCATCGACGCCGTCCTGGTTTCCCGACGCCACGGGTCGGTTTTCGGGGGCCTGCGGGTGATCGGGGGCTTGAGGGCTTCCTATGGGTGCGCCGGGATTTTTCGCCGCAGTCCGAGCAGGGTGGCGCCGGCAATCAACAGCATCAACGTGCTGGGTTCGGGAACGACGAATGTGCTGAGCGTGATGTCATCGTAACGGATGTTGCCATTCAGGTTGTTCCCCGTGGTTTGGAACAAGGCGATGTTGTTGAAGCCGGAAAACGATCCTCCGGCATGCGTGGCGGAGGCGATCAGGGTAAGGTTGTCGAGATCCTGGCCCTCATACACATCAAGCACCATGTCCGTGCCCGCCCGCGACATCTCGAAGACCACGCTCCGGAAGGATAACACCCCCGCCACATTGGTGCCAGGGCCGGGCGTGCCCAGGATGGTGCCGCTGAAAAAGGCATGGTCATCAACGATATTGTTGTTGAACACGATGGTTGTCGCGGACTGGTTGGTCAGTCCGATGTTGGCATAATAGCCTAGCCAGTCGCGGGTGGGTTGGCCGGCGGAGAATTGGGCCCAGCCATCGGCCGAGGGTGCCACGCCGCTGTAGATTCCGACGCGCAAGCTGTTGAGGTTTGCCCCGTCCGGACGGTAGGCCAGGCTCAACCTCAACCCCGTACCATCGGCGATATCGGTTGCGGTAAAACTGGTCGTGAAAAACTGGTTCAACGTGGAGTTGTTGTTGAAGGCCGACCCGCTGCCGACGGCAAAGCTGCCCGCGCTGATGTACCATGCGGGGTCCTGGGTGCGGTTCCCGTCGGAAAAGTTGTCCGATACGATGACATCACCATGGACGGCGATGCATCCGCAGGAGGCGATGGCCAAAAGGCAGGCTGATGGTTTCATGCGGCTGCTCCTCTTCGTTTTTAAGGGCTGGTTACCTCACTCCAGAACATGATGTTCGGATGATTAGCGCAAACAGGTAGGGATTACGTGACGGAAAAAACAGGGAAGCTGGTGAGGATCGTTACTCAGGGGGTATAAAGGAAGGATACAGACAAGA
>CALBHI010000129.1 GCA_937894535.1 uncultured Verrucomicrobiota bacterium | reverse complement strand
GACAACAGTGTCCTTGATTCCGCCGACCGCATCGCCGGGACGCGTCCGGAGCGACCAACCTCCCGCACCGATCGCTTTGTTCCCGTAACCTTCACCTACCACGCCCGCGATGCCTTTGCCGTCTCGGTCGCCGGCGAATTCAATGGCTGGAACACCCGGTCTCATCCGATGTACCTCGCCCGGGTCGGTCGATGGGAGACCACCGTTCAGCTCAAGCCGGGCGATTACGGCTATAAGTTTGTCGTCGATGGCCGCTGGCTGCTCGATCCATCCAACACCCTGTTCCATGTGGTGGCCGGCGTCACCAACTCGTTGCTGCAGGTTCCGCCGCAAGCCGCATCCTCTCCTTGACCCGCGCGATTTTGCCCGCTTGCACCAAGCCCTTGCACAAGGTACGTTGGCCCCCACGGAGTAACTTTATGTCGAGTACGTTTGGAACCATCTTCCGGGTCAGCACCTTCGGCGAGTCGCACTGCAAAGGCGTCGGCGCCATCGTGGACGGCTGTCCCGCCCGCATCCCGTTGACCGAGGCGGACATCCAGCCGCAGCTGGACCGCCGCCGTCCCGGACAGAGCAAGGTCGCCACCGCGCGCGCCGAAAGCGACACCGTGACCATCCTCTCCGGCACCGAACACGGCCTGACCCTCGGCACGCCGATCGGGTTGTTCGTCCCGAACAAGGACCAGCGTCCCGGCGACTACCAGGAGATGAACCAGATCCCGCGGCCCTCTCACGCCGACTATACGTACCAGATGAAGTACGGTGTGCGTGCCTCCAGCGGCGGCGGCCGCTCCAGTGCGCGCGAGACCATCGGGCGCGTAGCCGCCGGGGCCATCGCGGAGAAAATCCTCCGCCTGAAATTCGGCACCGAGATCGTGGCCTGGGTCAGTTCCGTCGGCACCATCGACAGCGAGGTCGATGCCGCGTCGCTGACCCGCGACATCGTCGACGGCACGATGGTGCGCTGCCCGGATCTCCGCGCTTCCGCTCGCATGGAGGAGGCGATTGTCGCCGCCAAGGACGCCGGCGATTCGCTCGGCGGCGTGGTCACCTGCATCTGCCGCAACCTGCCCGCGGGGTGGGGCGAACCGGTGTTCGACAAGCTGGAAGCCAAACTCGCCCATGCCATGTTGTCCATCCCCGCGACCAAGGGCTTTGAGATCGGCTCCGGGTTCAGCGGCACCCGCCTGCCGGGCAGCCAGCACAACGACCCGTTCGTGAAGCGCGGCGATCGCCTCGGCACGGTCACCAACCACAGCGGCGGCATTCAGGGCGGCATCTCCAACGGTGAGCCGATCACCTTCCGCATCGCCTTCAAGCCCCCGGCCACGATCAGCCGCGCCCAGCCCACCGTCACCTTCGACGGCGACCCGGTGGTGCTCGAAGCCAAAGGCCGCCACGATCCCTGCGTCGTGCCCCGCGCCATCCCGATCGTCGAGGCCATGGCCGCGCTGGTGCTCGCCGATGCCGCGCTGCGCCAGCACGCCCGCACCCTCTGAGGTTCCGCGATGGTCCGCATTACCGGAGGCCTCCACCGCGGCCGCAACCTGCGTGTTCCCCCTGCCGGGGTTCGCCCGACCAAGGACATGGTCCGGCTCGCCCTCTTCTCCGCACTCGGCGACTCCATCACCGGCAAGCGGGTCATCGACCTCTTCGCCGGGTCCGGGGTCATCGGACTCGATGCGATCAGCCGAGGTGCCGCCGAAGCGGTTTGGATCGAGGCCGATCCGCGCACCCTCGCCATCCTTCGCGAAAACGTCGCGCTGCTCTGCGGACCGGAAACCGCCGCGCGCACCTGCATCGCCTCCGATGCCTTCGCCTGGCTCGCGTCCCCGCGTCCGCCCGATGGCTTCGATCTCCTCGTCGCCGATCCTCCGTACCGCCCGACCGATGACATTCCATGGGGCCAACGGCTGCTCGACGCCCTCGGCCCCAGTGCAAAACTCAAGCCCGACGGACTTTTCGTGCTCGAACAGCACATCGATCAACCGGTGATCGACAACCCCGCCTGGAATAGATTAAAAGAAGCCCGGTACGGCGAGACCCGGTTGGTCTACTACCGTCGCGTGGAAACGTAAAGGAGCAGGCGAGATGAAACGGGCAGCCATTTATCCGGGTACATTTGACCCGATCACCCTCGGCCACCTCGACGTGATGAGCCGCGCCGCGCTGGTCTTCGACCGGCTGGTTGTCGCCGTCGCGGAAAGTCCGCGCAAAAAACTCTGGTTCGACCTGCCCGAGCGCCTCTCCATGGTGCGCGATGCGACCGCCAAACTCGCCAACATCGAGGTCATCTCCTTTGACGGTTTGCTCGTCGAATTCGCCCGCCGGCAGGGGATCGGCATTCTGGTGCGCGGGCTGCGTGCCTTCTCCGACTTCGAGTACGAATTCCAGATGGCCCTCAGCAACCGCAAGCTCGCCCCCGATGTCGAAACCGTCTTCCTGATGGCCTCCGACACCTACAGCTACGTGAGCTCGAGCGTCGTCCGCGAAGTCTCCGAACTCGGCGGCGATATCTCCGTCCTCGTCCCGCCCGGCGTCCAGAACGCCCTGGAGCGCAAACGTGCCTCCCGCCAGGCCACCTGAAACCGTCGATCCGCCCGTGGAGAAACCGTCCATGTTCATCGAAATCGCCAAACTGCCCCCCGATGGCGGCCCTATCCAGGCCGAGGTGCCGGGCGAGTTGCTTGAGCTCGAAAACGACCGGTTTGCCCATGCCGACGGGCCCATCCAGGTCGATTTGTTCGCTTATGTCGTTTCCCACGAGTTGATTGTCAAAGGGACACTCAAGGCCCCGGTGAAGCTGCTCTGCAGCCGTTGCGCCGAATTTTTCTCGACATTCCTGACCGTTTCGTCTTTCCTTCGCGCTTACCCGATTTCCGAGGGGGTCGACAAAGTCGATCTCTCCGAGGACATCCGCGAGGATATTTTGGTGGAAATACCGACCTATCCCGCTTGTCCGTGGAAGGGGGAGGGCGTGTGTCCCTTCTCCGGGGTCGACCTGGATGAGATGAAGCGGTATGAGCGGCCCCCGGAGGACAATCCGTGGGGTATCCTGGATAACCTGGATCGCAAGTAACCGTTTGGCATGCATTGATGTAGCGAGGTAACAACTATGGCCGTACCAAAGAGACGTGTATCGCGGATGAAGCGCCGCCAGCGCCAGGCATCCCACAAGAAGGACTATCCGAACGCCGCCGAGGACAAGCAGGGCGGCGGGCTGCACCTCCCGCACCGGGTCAACCCGGAAACGGGCATGTACCGCGGCCGTCAGGTCCTGACCATCAAGTCCGACGACTGATTACATGCGCATTGCCGTTGATGCCATGGGCGGCGATTTCGCCCCTCGTGAGATCGTCGCCGGCGCGGTCCGTGCGGCTCGCACGCTGACCAATATCAAGACCCTGTTTCTGGTCGGTAACCAGCAGGCGATCGAAGCCGAGCTGGCCAAGCACGGCCCGACCCCGTCGAACATCGCCGTCCGCCATGCCTCCGAGGTCGTGGGGATGGACGAGTCGCCGGCCATCGCCGTGCGCCGCAAAAAGGATTCCTCGATCGCCCGTTCGGTGGAGCTGGTGAAGACCGGCGAAGCCGACGCGGTGTTTTCCGCCGGCAGCACCGGTGCCGCCGTGGCCTCCAGCCAGTTGCGCCTCCGCACCCTGGAAGGGGTCACCCGACCCGGCATCGCCACCGTGTTCCCGTCGCCGACCAAGCCGTTCGTGCTGATCGACGCCGGGGCCACCACCGATTGCTCCCCCGACATCCTGCTCCAGTTCGCCGCCATGGGCACCGTGTATTCGCGCCACATCCTCGGCGTGGACAAGCCCAAGGTCGGTCTGATGAGCATCGGCGAGGAGGACGCGAAAGGCAACGAGACCACCAAGGAAACCTTTGGCCTGCTCGAGAAGAGCCACCTGAATTTCGCCGGCAACATCGAGGGCCATGACCTGTTTGAGGGTGACATCGACGTTGTCGTCTGCGACGGGTTCGTCGGCAATGTCATCCTGAAAACCAGCGAAAGCGTCGGCCACGCCATCAGCACCTGGTTGAAATCGGAATTCACCGCCAACCCCATCCGTATCCTCGGTGCCTTGCTGCTGCGCGGCGCGTTGAAATCGTTCAAGCGGAAGATCGATCCCGAGACCTACGGTGGCGCTCCGCTGCTTGGCGTGAATGGCATCTGCTACATCGGCCATGGCTCGTCCTCGTCCGTCGCGGCCTTCAACGGCATCCGTTCCGCCACCGAGGCCTTGCGCCACGACATCAACCACCTGATCGTGGAGGAAATCAAACGCCTCCACGCCACGCCATGAATCCAACGCTTGCCGGTAAACTGAAGGCCCCTCCTGCGCGGCCGGTCCGCCCTGTCGCCATCACCGGTACCGGCTCCTACGTGCCGCAGCGGGTGATGACCAACGCCGACCTCGAGAAGATCGTCGAGACCACCGACCAGTGGATCCAGGAACGTACCGGCATCCGCGAACGCCGCATCGCCAACGCCGAGGAAACCACCTCGTTCATGGCCGCCGAAGCCGCCCGCCGCGCCATGGCCGCCGCCGGGGTGACCGCCGAGCAGATCGACCTGATCATCGTCGCCACCATCACCCCCGATATGGTGTTTCCGAACACCGCCTGTTTTGTGCAGGACCAGATCGGCGCGAAAAACGCCTTTTGCTTTGACCTCGAAGCCGCCTGTTCCGGTTTCCTCTATTCGCTCGATGTGGCCAAGCAGTTCATCGCCAACGGCACCTACGAGACCGCCCTGGTGATCGGCGCCGAGAAGATCAGCACGATCACCGACTGGTCCGACCGCTCGCTGTGCGTGCTGTTCGGCGATGCGGCCGGCGCTGCCGTGGTCCAGCCCGCGAAGCCGGGGCAGGGGCATGGCTTGATCCATTCCGTGTTGCGCTCCGACGGCAGCCTGGCCGACCTGTTGAAGCTTCCCGCCGGCGGCAGCCGTTTTCCGGCCAGCGAGGAAACACTGAAACAGAAGCTGCACTACATGAAGATGGACGGCCGCGAAGTCTTCAAGCACGCCGTCACCTGCATGATCAGTGCCGCCCGCCAGACCCTCGAGGAAACCGGGCTCGATGTCGACGACCTCACCCTGATCATCCCGCACCAGGCCAATATGCGCATCATCAAGGCCATCAGCGATCGCTTGGGCGGTGATGAGTCCCGTTATTTCGTCAACCTCGACCGCTTCGGAAATACCTCCGCCGCCTCGGTCATCATCGCCTTGGATGAAGCCTACCGCACGGGCCGCCTGAAACAGGGCGACCTCGTCCTGCTCGTCGCCTTTGGCGGCGGTTTTGTCTGGGGTGCCAGCCTGCTCGAATGGAGTCTGCCATGACCACCACCGCTATCCTGTTTCCCGGCCAGGGCGCCCAGAGCGTCGGCATGGGCAAATCATTCGCCGAAGCCGATCCTGCCGCCCGCGCCCTCTACGACCGCGCCGCGCAGATCCTCGGGTTTGACCTCGCCGCGATCTCGTTCGACGGTCCGATCGAAAAGCTCACCATCTCCGCGCACGCCCAACCCGCGATCTTTGTCGCCTCGGTTGCCGCATGGCAGGCGGTGAAGGCGAAGTTTCCCGGCCTCGCCCCGCGCGCCCTCGCCGGCCTCAGTTCCGGCGAATGGACCGCACTGCACCTCGCCGGCGTGCTCTCGTTCGACGCCACCCTGAAGGTCCTTGAAGCCCGCGGACGCCTGATGCAGGAAGCCTGCGAACAACGCCCCGGCTCGATGCTCAGCGTGCTCGGTGCCGAAGACAGCCAACTGCAGGCCCTCTGTGAAGCCACCGGTGCCGAGATGGCCAACCTGAATGCCCGTGAGCAGACCGTACTCAGCGGCACCAAGGAGTCGATTGATGCCGCCGAGGTCAAGGCCAAGGAACTCGGCATCCGCAAGGCCATCCGCCTCAATGTCGCCGGCGCGTTCCACTCCTCGCTGATGAAACCCGCGGCCGACCGCTTTGCCGATTTCCTCGCCGCGGTCGATTTCGCCACGCCCAGCCTCCCGGTCATCGCCAATGTCACCGGCCAGCCGCACGCCGCTGACCCCGCCGCCATTCGCGACGCGATGGTCCAGCAGGTGTACCGTTCGGTCCGTTGGTACCAGGGAATTGAGTGGATGGCCGCCCAGGGCATCACCACCTACCTCGAGTGCGGCCCCGGAAAAGTATTGAGCGGACTGGTCAAGCGTATTGACAAGAATGCCTCAACGCATAGCATACAGGAACTTTCACAACTGGAAGCCTTGGCGATCTGAGGCGCCGGAATTCGCTTTATGGAACTTGCAGGTAAAACAGCCATCGTGACCGGGGCCAGCGGGGGCATCGGTCAAGCCGTCGCCGAGGCGCTCGCCCGCGCCGGTGCCGACGTCGCCATCTGCGGCCAGAACCAGGAGCGTCTCGCCTCGACTGCCACCCTCGTTACCGCCACCGGACGCCGGGTTCTCTCCTATGCGATGAATGTCGCCCAGGCCGAGGCCGTCCAGCAGACGGTGGACGATGTGGCCAAGCAATGGGGCCGGATCGACATCATGGTCAACAATGCCGGCATCACCAAGGACGGCCTGCTTATCCGGATGTCCGAACAGGATTGGGACGACGTGATCAACGTTAACCTCAAGAGCGTATTCCTCTTTTCCAAGGCCGTGGCCCGGGTGATGATGAAGCAGCGCACCGGTTCGATCGTCAATATTGCCTCGATCATCGGCCTGATTGGAAACCCGGGGCAGGGGAACTACTCGGCCTCCAAGGGCGGCATCATCGCCTTCACCAAGTCGGTCGCCCGCGAGCTTGCTTCCCGCAACGTGCGGGCCAATGCCATCGCGCCCGGGTTCATCGAGACCCGGATGACCGAAAAAATACCCGAGGATTTGCAGAAGAAGATGTTGGATTCCATACCGCTGGGACGGTACGGTAAACCGGAAGATGTGGCCAACCTCGCCGTCTTTTTGGCCGGCGATCGTTCCGCTTACATCACCGGGCAGGTCATATCGATCTGCGGTGGAATGGTGATGCAGTAGGAAACTTAACGCAGAAGGAGATACGTCATGGCACTGGAAGAGAAAGTAAAGGAAATCATCGTCGAGCAGCTCGGCGTGAACGCGGAACAGGTCACCAACGAAGCTTCGTTCATCGAAGACCTCGGCGCCGACTCCCTCGACACCGTCGAGCTCGTCATGGCGTTCGAAGAGGAATTCGGTGCCGAAATTCCGGATGAAGACGCCGAGAAGCTGACCACCGTCGGCGCCGTCGTCAGCTACCTGAAGGGCAAAGGCTTCAACGGTTAATTCCGTTGTTGTTCCTTGTTGCATGATTGCTCCGGGAAGACCGGCCTAGCGGCTGGTCTTCCCGGGTTTCTTTCCATGAGCAAACGTCGTGTTGTCGTAACGGGCCTCGGGGTCGTCTCCCCGCTGGGCTGCGAATTGGGTAAGTTCTGGGAACGCCTCACCGGCGGTGTATCCGGCATCGGACTACTGACCCACTTCGATGCCTCCGCCTTCCGTTCGCGTATCGGCGGCCAGGTCATCGAATTCAACGCGATCGACTTTGTCACCCCGAAGGAACAGCGGCGCATGGACCCGTTCAGCGTGCTCGGCATCGCCTCGGGCAAGCTGGCCTTCAAGGATTCGGGTCTCGACCCATCCGCGATTGATCTCGAACGCGCCGGGGTGATCTATGCCTCCGGCATTGGCGGCATCCAGGTCCTGCTCGACCAGTCCCGCGTCCTGGCCGCCAAGGGCCCGTCCCGTTTTTCCCCGTTCATGATCCCCCAGATGATCACGAACATCACCGCCGGCCACATCGCCATCGAATACGGCCTGCGCGGTCCCAATTTCTGCATCACCTCAGCCTGCGCTTCGGCCACCCATTCGATCGGCGAGGCGATGCGCCTGATCCAGCACGGCGAAGCCGAGGTCATGGTGGTGGGCGGTTCGGAAGCCTCGCTGAACGAACTCGGCGTCGGCGGATTCTGCGCCATGCATGCCCTGAGCCAGCGCAACGATGCGCCGCAACAAGCCTCGCGTCCGTTTGACCGCGACCGCGACGGCTTCGTCATCTCCGAGGGTGCCGCCACCCTGGTCATCGAGGAATACGAGCACGCAAAGAAACGCGGCGCGAACATCTACTGTGAACTGGCCGGGTACGGCCGCACCTGCGATGCCTACCACATCACCGCGCCCGACGAATTCGGCCGCGGTGCCGCCCGTGGCATGGAGCTGGCCATCCAGGATGCCGGACTCAATCCCGACCAGATCGACTACATCAATGCCCACGGGACCAGCACCGAGCTCAACGACAAGTGCGAGACCATGGCCATCAAACGGGCGCTCGGTGAAGACAACGCGCGCAAGGTCATGATCAGTTCGAACAAGTCGATGACCGGCCACACCCTCGGCGCGGCCGGCGGCATCGAATCGATCGCCTGCGCCCTGACCATCAAGTACGGCGTGATCCCGCCGACCATCAACCTCGACAATCCCGACCCGAATTGCGACCTCGACTACGTGCCGCATACCGCGCGCGAAAAGAAGGTCAAGGCCTGCCTCAACAACTCCCTCGGCTTCGGCGGCCACAACGCGACCTTGTGTTTCAAGGCGTTGGAGTAAGCGCCGAACGCGGCGAGGGCAGGGGAACAGGGTGCAAGGGTTCAAGGGCGCAGGGATGCACGGGGCAGGGTTTCAGGGGCCAGTGAGCGTGGTGCGTGTTCCGTTCGTGAGTGCGTAATGCCATGAATGATGTCGAACGATCCGCCGCTGAAAAGCGCATTGACCAGCTGGGTGCGATCCTCCCGCACAAACGGCGCATTCTCATCATGCCGCACGATTATCCCGATCCCGACGCGTTGGCTTCCGCTGCGGCGATGCACCTGCTGCTGGTCAAGAAGTTCGGCATACACAGCCAGATCGCCTTCAACGGCACCGTTTCCCGCGCCGAAAACAAGGAATTACTCAAGCGCCTCCGCTACAAATGGGTCCGCACCAGTTCGCTGGTCCCTCCGAGCCGGCCGATGTATGCCATCCTCGTCGATACCGCCCCGTGGTCGACCAACATCACCATCCCGCCGTTCGTGAAGCCGATTGCCGTGGTCGATCACCATTGCCACACGCGCTGCCACCAGGCCCGCGACCTGTTTGCCGATATCCGGTCCGGCGCCGGGGCCACCACCACGATCATGCACGAGTACCTCAAGGCTGCCGGGGTGGTGCCGCCGCGCTGGCTCGCCGCCATCATGGCCTACGCGATCAGCTCGGAGACCCTCGAACTCTCGCGCGAATAC
>CALBHI010000128.1 GCA_937894535.1 uncultured Verrucomicrobiota bacterium | reverse complement strand
CAACGTGGAGGAGTACATCGCCGGGTCGGATCCGGTGAATGGCGGGTCCGGCTTCATCGCCCCGCTGCTGGTGGGGGATCCGGAAACGGGGGCTCCCGCCTTCGAAGTGCGGGATACGGTGGCCGGACGTATTTACGATATCTGGGGTGCGGATCGGCTGGATGAAACCGCGGCCTGGACCAATCTTGGAATCAGTGTGTCCGGCACCGGGGGCACGGTGCTTGTCCCGTTGACCAACCCGCCGGCTTTTCACCTGTACCGCGGGCGGGTGCGGTTGCCCTGATCGCGACGGCCTTGCGGCCCACGGTGATCATCATCGGATCGTCGCCGGGACCATCGACCCGGCCAGCCCCAACACCGGAGCCATCGGCCTGACGTGGCGCATCCCCGCTGGCTGTCCAATCCCTGGAACGTAGGTCCTGCGGCTATTCCAGGTACTGGACAAGACCGGTCTCCGGGAGCGATGAGCGGAGCGGATGGGCCCTGACAGGCGCACGACAAACGGGGGCGTTGACGATGCGGGTTGGGTTCCGCGTCGCGCTGAACCGATGAAATGAAAAACGAGGGGGACGTGGAGGTTCCCCTCGTTGGTTTGCCGCGTGGCTGGGCGGGATGGCGCGCTACGGTTGGACTTGGATGCGGTAGGTGGCGCCGGCGTCGACCGGGGCGGTGTCGGTGTGGACATTGAGGGGTTCCACGCCGGGGATGTTCGAGGCGATGATGCTGTAGAAGGCCTCGACGAGGTTGGTGGTGCGGCCGAGGGTATAGAATTTGCCGCTGACGCCGGGCCATTGGATGACCACGCCGCTGGTGCCGGCGGTGCTGCCTTCGACGACCTGCAGGAACGAGGCGCTGTTGGTCGGCTGGGTGCCGGCGATGAACTCCTCGAAATCGCTGACGAAATCGCCGTCGCTGTCGGTGAATTGGTTCGCATTGGTCAGGCTGCCGAAGTTGTCGATCTCCCAGGTGTCGAACAGGCCGTCCCCATCGGAGTCGGGGTTGCTGCCGGAGTAGCCGGTCCAGGACAGGGTATCGAGGACGATCTGGCTGGCACCGGTGGAAACGACGCGCACGGTGACCACGCCGGAGACGTTCAGGTTGAGCAGGGTCAGCTCGATGGGGGTGGTGTTGTTCGCGTCGGGGATATCGCCGACGAGGGTGTTGTTCACAAAGACCTCGAACGAGCGGGCACCGGCGCCGGTGAAGTACTTCAGGTATTTGATCGAGAGGCTGCCGATGCCGCCGGGGATGCCTTCGGAGACGAGGTCGCGGGTGCCGGAGACGGAGTTGCCGAAGCCGATCGACTGGCCGTCGATGAAGTAGGTGGCGCTCGGGGTGCGTGCGCCGCGGTAGGTCCAAGTGATGCCGTTGTCGCCGACGTAGCTGCCGGCTCCGTACGAGGCGGAGGGGGCGTTCAGGTTGCTGAAGGTCTCGGTGCCGCCGGATCCGCTGCTCGCGGCATTCACGGTGATGACCACGGCTTCGGAGGACGCGCCGTCGTTGTCGGCGGCGAAGAAGGTGGTGGTGTAGATGCCGACCGGGGCGGCGGAGGCCCAGGTGAAGGTGCCGGCGGTATTGGTGGTGCCGAAGGTCGCGCCGGCGGGCAGGTTGCTCGCGGTCAGGGTCACCGGATCGCTATCGGTTTCCGTGGCGGTCACGGCGAAGGTCAGGGTGTTGCTGACGGTCACGAGTTTGGGGCCGATGGGGTTCAGCACGGGCGGAGTCTGGCCGCCACCGCCACCACCGAAGCAGTTGTTGGTGTGGGAGCCGAGGCCGGTGAAGGTGTCCTGGGCGAAGCCATCCCATTCGTCGGCGGGATTAAAGGCGGCGGTGTGGGTGGTGCGGCCGCGGCCGATGGTGGCCTTGCGGCGGATCGTGTTGTCGGCAGTCGAGGTCAGGCCGCTACCCCACTCGGTACCGGGATCGACGCCGGCCTGGCCGATGCTGTCCACGACGGTTCCGGTGCTACCGCCGATGCGCAGGACGATGGCGTCGTCGCCGTTGAAGTTCATGACGGAGTTCGCGGTGGTCACCGTCGCCCGGGCGGTGATGCCGGTTGAGGCGGAGGCGTTGGCGATGACGAAGGTGCCGCCGACGGCCACCGTGCCGGTCAGGCCGAGGGTGAAGCTCGGGGTGGCGCTGCCGTTGTTGTACTGCTGCAGGATGTACTGGCTGGTTTGCAGGGTGATCGGGTTGCCGGTGCCGTTGTACAGCTCGATGGCCTTGTTGTTCGAGGAGCCTTCGACGTACTCGGAGATGATCAGGGTGCAGTTGGTGTCGACGACCGGCGGGTCGGCCACGGTGATGACCACGGAGGCGGGGGTGGTGCCGTCGGTGTCGGTGGCGTAGAACGACGAGGTGTAGACGCCGGCCGGTTGGGCGGCGATCCAGGTGAAGGTGCCGTTGCCGTTGGTCACGCCGAAGGTCGCGCCGGCGGGCAGGTTGCTCGCGGTCAGGGTGATCGGATCGCTATCGGCGGGGTCGGTGGCGGTGACGGCGAAGACGAGGTCGTTGCTGGTGGTCACCGATTGGTTGCCGAGCGCGCCGAAGACCGGGGGCTGGTTGCTGGCGCAGCAGAGCGGTTGGCCGGCGGTGATGGCGAGGCGCCAGCCGGTCAGGCTGCCGGCGTCGCCGTCACCGGCATCGACGATGAATAATCGCCAGGTGCCGTTGGGGGACGCGCCGTTCAGGTCGGCGAGGGTGGTGCCGTAGGGTCCGGCCGGGGCGGGGGCGCCGAATTCCGGATCGAAGTAGAGCGACGGTTTGTAGCTGCCGGCGGTGATGGCGGTTTCGTCGCCGAGGAAGCTGGCCGCGTCGTCGTCAAAGGTCAGGGTGATCCCGGAGATATCGGCGCCGCCGCCGGCGCCGGACATCAGGGCCACGGTCTGGCCGGCCGGGCTGACCAGCAGGATGTCGAGGTCATCGGGGTAGGTGTGGGAGAAACCGAGCAGGGTCACGGTGACCTTCTCGATGTTGCCGCTGAGGCCGCTGACCGTCTGGGTGGACGGGTAGGGCGAGGCGTTGCCGACGGCGGGGATGGTGATGGTGCCGGTTCGGGTGTTGGTGCTGACCGAGGCCGTGGTGCCGCCGAGGGTGAAGGTATAGGTGGCGGTGCCGAGGTCGGTTGCGCCGTCCTGGAGTTGCAGGGTGGCGGAGAGCACGCCGCCGCAGGTTCCGGTGGCGGTGAAGGTGTAGGCGTTGGTCACCGGGGTGCCGCCGACGCCGAGGGCTCCGTACGAAACCGGGCCGCTGGGGGCGGTCACGCCGGTGGCGGCGAGCAGGGTGGCGGTGACGTTGGTGGTCGGGGCGGAGCCGACGTTTTGGAGGGCGAGGTTCACGGTGACGACTTCACCGGGATCGATCGCGCCGTTGCCGATGCCGCAGCTTTCCGCGGCGAGGGACGAACCGGCGGCCACGACCACCGGGGCGATCAGTTCCTCGGCGTTGTAGACCACGAGGGCGTAATCCTGGTCGAGGGCGGGGGCGACGTTCGGGATGCCGTCTGAGGTGATGTTGGCGGCGCTGATCACGATCGAGGCGATGCCGGTGGTGCCGGCGGGCAGGAACACGCTTTCGGTGTTGTTGCGGAAGTCGGCGCTGCCGCCGGTGATCGAGAAGGCCCCGCTGAAGACATTGCCGAGGTAGAGGTTGCCGTTGATGCTGACGGCGAGGTTCAGGTTGTTGTTGTAGGACGCGCCCACGGTCGAGCCGGGGGCGTCGGTCCAGCTCAGGGTCACGCGGAACGGTTTGCTGTTGCTGACGATGGTCACGGTGTGGGAGCGGATCTGGCCGGAGGCGGTGAAGACATCGGCCGGGACCTGGTCGCGCACGAGGCGGGGGGTTCCGTCGAAGGCATGGCCGAGGTTCATCATGCCCATGCCCTGGCTATTCGACCACAGGGAGTCGTTGGCCGAGGTGCCGGTCATGTAGCGGGCGGAGTTCATCAGGAAGGCTTTCACCATGGCCGGGCTCGGGGTGCTGGCGTAGGTGTTGATGAACCACTGGTAGACCAGGGCGGCGCCGCCGGCCACGGCGGGGGTCGAGTGGCTGGTGCCGGAGGAGGTGGAGTACCAGCGCTGGCCGAGCGGGAAAAAGTTGTTGGTGCTGCCGGCGGTGCCGCCGCCGGGCAGGGCGCAGACGCCGGTGCCGTCGAAGCAGGGGATGGCGGTGCCGATGCCGGCCATGGTTTTCACATTCTGCGCGACGCCGCCGGTGACGTGGGTGCCGGGGGCGACGATCTCGGGTTTCTTGCGGCTGTCGCTGGTCGGGCCGCGACTGGAGAAGGAGGCGATGTCGTTGGCGCTGTTGGCCTCGCTGTCCGGGGTGGTGCAGCCGTCGTTGCCGCTGGCGTTGTTGCCGCCGTTGGTGGTGGCGTGGGAGTGGACGTTTTCGGCGGCGCCGACGGTGATGACGTTCTTGGCGGTGCCGGGGGAGCCGACGGTCTGGGCGCCGGAACCGGAGTTGCCGGCGGCGAACACGAAGGTCATTTGCTGGTTGCCGCTGGTGGCCACGGCCGAACCGGTGGGCTGGGCGTCGCGCACCAGGGCGTCGTACTCCTGGGCGTCGGCGTCGTAGCCGCCGAAGGTATCGGCGCCCCACGAGTTGCCGCTGATGCGGGCGCCGTCGCGGTAGGCGCGGGAGGCGAGGTCGCTGTAGTCCGGGCTGGTGAAGTTGTTCGGGTCGAAGATGACCGACGAGCCGACCTTCACGAACGGGGCGATGCCGAGGCCGTAGCGGTAGCCGGCGGAATCGACGTGGGCGACGCCGGTCGACTGGGTGGTGACGTGGCCACCGATGATGTGGGCGTTGATGGTGCCGTGGCCGTCGCAGCCCTGGATCGAACTGCCGCTGCTGGCGGTGCCTTCGAGGCGAACATAACGGACGCGGGGGATGCCGGAGGTGGTGCCGCCGCGGTAGAGGGCGAAGTGGTTGACGTTGGTGGTGCCGTTGTCGAGGCCGGAGTCGGTGACATCGACAACCAAACCGGAGGCATCGAACTGCGACTGGGTGAAGCCCTTGCTGGCCAGCCAGGCGAGGTAGCCGGGGCCGGAGGGGCCGTTGCCGGTCAACTGGCCAGCGACGATCATGCCCTGGCGTTCATCGCGCTTTTTCGGTTCGACGTACGGGGTGATGGAGATCACGTCGGGCTGGGCGGCGAGGCCTTCGAGGGCATCGGCGGGCAGCTGGGCGACAAAGTTCACGTAATGGCGGACGGTGCGCTGGCGTTTGACCGGCGCGGTGGCGAGGGCTTCGACGAGGGCGAGGGTATCGGCGTTCTGGGCCGGATCGAGCACGAGCTGGATCGTGTAGTGGCCGTCGTGATGCAGGGTGCGGCGCGGTTTGCCGTTGATCGCGGCGTCGGGATGGATCTTTTCTCGGGCGAGCAGGGCACCGTTCCAGGCCAGGCGGGCATTGCGGGAAGCGAGCTGGCGGACCGCGTTCAGCGACGAGGCATCGCCGTAGACCAGGTAGGTGTTGTCCGGGATGTAATCGATGATCTGCACGCGGGTCTTGGTCAGGGCTTCGACCCAGGCCGGTTGGACCGGGCCGTCCCACTGCACGAGGAACAATTGTTTCGCGGCACCCGTGGCCAGCGGAGCGAATTGCCGGGCTTGGACGGCGGGCGAGGCGGTGTCGAGATCACCCGCATTCAGTCGGATGCGCGGTGCGGCATCGGCCGGACGGGTGATGAACAGGGAGAGGACAAGACCGGCGAACATCACCGGACGAACACGGACGAGCGCTTGCAACATAATACCCCACAGTGGGCTAGGTTAAAAATGGCCCAACGTCAAGGGATACGCCGTTGGACGGGTTTTCTCAAGGCGATTGTAGCGGCTTACAGAAAACGAATACTCGGGAGGGGGTAAAAAAGCACCGCGGGCCGATCCCGGAGGATGCGACCCGCGGTGCGGGAGGGTGGTTCCGCCGGGGGAGGCGGAACCGGGGGTGTGTGAACGGGTTACGGGG
This sequence comes from uncultured Verrucomicrobiota bacterium, assembly GCA_937894535.1. Classification (GTDB taxonomy): domain Bacteria; phylum Verrucomicrobiota; class Kiritimatiellia; order CAIVKH01; family CAIVKH01; genus CALMUP01. Next base: position 3,311 of record CALBHI010000128.1, on the reverse strand, counting down.
TGGGCAGCTTGGCTCCGGTGCGGTAGTAGCGGAGGGCGGCCTCGTTGGTTACCTTCAAGGTCACCGGGCTGTTGTCCGGGTTGCCGCTGACGTTCAGGCCCATGGGGGTCCAGGTGCTGTTCAGCAGGCTGGTGGCCCAGTAGACGTCGTACAGGCGGCCGGTCGAGGTGGGGGACTCGATGCGGACATCCATGACCGAGCTGTCGTTGATGTACTCGATGGTGTTGGCGTTGAACGAGGCGCCGTTGGTCGGATTGGTGTCGTACACGTACTCCTCCCAGTTGCTCATGCCGTCGTTGTCGGTGTCTTCGCTGCCGAGGCCGGGGGTGACCGGGTTCATGCCGTACTGGTTGTACCAGCTGTCGGGAACGCCGTCGCCGTTGCTGTCGCCGCCGCCCGCGCCGGCTTCGCGCACGATGACCACGGTATCGCTGGTGGTCACGCCGGCGGTGGTGTTCGAGGACATGATCATCAGGTTGTTGAAGAACACGTCGCGCTCGGCGTTCTGGCCGGCGTTGTTGTTCCAGGCGCGGAACAGGGTGACGACCGGATTGGTGTTCGCATTCAGGCCACCGGTATAGGTCCGGGCCGAGCCGCCGTTCGGGGTGATCTTGGTCCAGTAGTTCGTCGGGCCGGTCAGGCGGAATTCCACCTCGATGCCGCCGGCGGTGAAGCCGACGTCGGTGGTGCCGCCGCTCATGCTGTAATACTGGTCGCCGCCGTTGAAGAAGAACTCCCACAGGGTGTCGCCGTTGCTGTTTTGCATGGCCACGCCGGCCCCGGCGCCGTTGTCGATGAAGCCGTTGTCGAAGCTCACGAAGAACGTCTGGCCGGTGGTCAGCGGGCCGGCCAGCCAGCGTTTGGCCTCGGACAGGTTCGCGCTGTTGGCGTAGAGGCCCCAGGCGGGGGTGCCGATGTTCACGGCGGCGCTGTTGGCCATGAAGCGTCCGGCCTGGCTGGAGTTGGTGGTGCTGGTGTAGAGCTGCCAGCCGCCGAAACCGAAGCCGCCGTTGTCCGACTCGCTCCAGCCATCGCCGTAGGCAGCGTTGGCACCGCGGTCGCTGGCGTTGGTCGCGACGAGCGAGGCGGCATTGGTGCCGGAGACGGTGATGACGTTGGAGCCGACGCCGAGGGGCACCGCGCCGATGGTCCAGTACAGGCCGGCCAGGGCGCCGCCCGAACCGCCGGTCAGGCTGTTCGTCCAGCGCAGGTCACCGATCACGCTTTCGCCGACGCCCTGCAGGTTGTAGGTCAGGGTCTCGTTGCCGACGACGATGTCGCTGGCCGGGTTGGTGATCGAGAAGCCGGTCGGCGGCAGTTCGCCGACGCAGGTGTTCAGCGGGAAGTTCCAGTCCGTCCCGCCGTTGTTGTCCCACGGGGAGGTGCCGCCGTTGTTGAAGACGACGTTGAGCTGGGAGGCGTTGGTCGGCGGCTGGATGGAGATGCGCCACAGGTTGTTGCTGATCTTGGTCATGACCTGGTTCGCGAGGACGACCGACCAGTTGTTGAAGCCGACGTGGGCGCGGATGTTGGTCGAGGCGGCGAGCACGCCCGAGTTCGGGCGGTAATCGACGGTGACGGGCTGGCAGGCCGGCGCGGTGATGAACGATGCGGAGCCGGGGCCGACCGGGGCATCGCAGTCGCGGATGGAGACCGACCAGTTCAGGCCGTTGCGGTTGTCGGTGATCGTCTCCGCGTTGTTCTGGAAGTACACGATGGCCGAGGGGGCGTTGTCGGGCACGGTGCCTACGGTGTAGGCATGCACGCCGGAGCCCTGGTTGGTCATGGTGTAGGCGGTGAAGTTGGTGCCGTTGTTGAAGCTGATCTGGAGCTTCACCGGCGTGCTGTTGCTCAGCGGGCCCTGGTTCACGGTGTAGGTGACAGTCAGCGGGGCGCAATCGCGCGGATCGCTGGAGAAGGTCGCGGTCGAGGGATTGCCGCTGCTGCCGCCGTCGTTCTCAACCCAGACATGCTGGATTTCCGACTGGTGCACGTTGCCGCGGGTGTCGGTCGCCTCGATGTAGTAGTCGAGCAGTTTGCCGCGGAAGCCGGCCACGTTGTTGTCGGTGATCTTGGCGAAGTAGTAGTCGGCCACCTTCGGGTCGGGCCAGAAGGACGGATCGAACACGAAGTAATCGATTTCGCCGTTGGCGGCGAGGGCGTTGAGCGCGGTGCGGGTCTTCGGCAGGACGCGCTGGGTCATCGGGATGGTGATCCACGAGCCGACATCGGCACCGCCGGCATAGGTCTCGTTCTGGTTGTTGGCCATCGTGTTGACGCCGTTGTTGTCGATGCGGACCTTGAGGTTGACCGATTGCATGCCGGAGACGTCGAAGGCGTGGGTCCAGATGTAGAACTCGGAGGGCATGCGCTTCAGGTAGGCGGCGTTGGTGCCGGTACCGAAGGAGTTGAACCAGCCGAAGGTGTACCAGCCGGGGTTGTACGGGAAGCGCTGGGGCTTCAGCACGGTCGGGGCGGTGCGGTCGTTGGTCAGGTTGTTGCTGATGTAGGTGGCGAGCAGGTCGCTGGCGCGCTTGGTGGCCAGGCCAGGCTTGGTTTCGTCGTCGTTGCCGAGACCGCCGTAGTAGTTGAAACCGGAGTCGAGGCCCTTCAGGTAGATGTGCCAGGCGCGTTCGATGATGTTGCGGTCGCCGTAGCCGTTGCCGTCCCAGTCATACGGGGCCTGGATGACCCACGGACGCACCTGGCCGCCCTGGTCCTTCCAGATCTGCTCGGCGGTGATGACGAAGTTCGCACCGGCCATCAGCGGGGCGTAGCTGAAGAACTTCAGGGCGAAGCCGGGCGTCTCGAGGTCGGCGAAGGTGCCGGGGTAGTTGCCGGGAGCGCCCTTGGCGCCGAGCGGGGGCTCGATCCACTTCAGGAAGTTGGCGGAGCCGTAGCAGCTTTCGGGGAAGATCCACGCGCCGTCTTCGATGTGGGTGACCGGGGCGTTGTTCTTGAAGGCGTTGACGAAGGCGCCCGGCATGGTCTTGTTGTAGCCGGCGCTGGCCGAGCTGTTGAAGAATTGCGGGGTGGCCTCCATCCACGAGCTGTAACCGCCGCCCCAGGCGTTGTCGCCGTCGGTGGAGGGCATGACGATCACCGGGCGGCTGGGGTCGGTGGCGAAGGGGGAAATGCTGTCCTGGATTTTGTTGATGCCTTCGTTGGCATAACCGTAGCGGTAACTCAGCACGTCGTCGGACGGCACGGCAACCATCTCCTTGACGACACCGTTGCTCGGGTTGACGTACTGGACTTTGTGCAGCTGGTAGGCGAAGGGCGCGACGTTCCAGGCGGCATTGCCGGGGTTC
>CALBHI010000127.1 GCA_937894535.1 uncultured Verrucomicrobiota bacterium | reverse complement strand
CGGCACAATCCGCCAGCAAGCCCCGCTCCACCTCACCGCCAAGGTGGAACGCGTTCCCCTGAACGCGTTGGGTATACGCCTCGCCGCTACGACACGCAACGCCTCACCCAGCGGCTTGGCCTGAACGGCCAGGTGGGCAAGCCGCTCCACCGGGTTTGTGTGTCCTTACTGAGGGACTTGGACGTCGATGCGGTAGTTGCGGTTGGTCACGGCGAGCGGCGACGGGGTGGTCAACGTGCCGTCGTCGATCCACTCGATCGTGCCGCCGGTGCCGGGAATCGCGTTGGTGTTGGCGGGCAGCCACACCGTGGTGAGCAGGTTGCTGCCGTAGCGGATGAAGTACTCGCGGTTGAGCACCGACGGGAAACGCACCACGATGCCGGTGGGCGTGGCAATCTGCTGGTGGACCCGCAGGTAACTCGCGCCGTTATTGGGGATAGTCCCCATCACGTATTCATCGGAATTGTTCACGCCATCGCCATCCTGGTCCAGCGCGCCGTCCCCGGCGTTGGCCGGATCAAGGAACGGATACCCGTCCTCGTACACGTTCGGCAATCCGTCGCCATCCCAGTCGGACGGCCGCGCGCGGAAGCCGAGGGCAAACGAGAAGTTGTTGGTGCCGACCAGTTCGACCTGGTGGGTCTGGGCCTGGTTGCGCATGGTGAAGGTGAAGAACGGCGCGAGGTCGTTCTCGTCGGTGGCCATCGGGTTGTAGCCGGCGTTGTGGCCGTCGCCGGCGTACTGCACAAACGCCGAGACGGTGGTGCCGTAGTTGGTGTTGATCACCGCGACAATACCGCCCTCGTCCTGGGCGAGACCGAGGGTCTGCTGGCCGCGCAGCAGCAGGTCACCGAGGTTCGGCGAAAGCCCGTTGCGGATGTACAGGACCTGGTTGGACATCGCGCCGGTCAGGTTGTAGGCCACCCGGAACGCCCAGTGCTTCGACTGCAGCGTGACCGTCTTGGTCACCTGGCCGTCGGCCGACACCATCCGCCATCCATTGGTCCAGTTGGTGAACGAGAACACGTGGTTCACGTAGTTCGTGCCGCCGCCCTTGGTGGTGAACCAGTCCTTCAGGCCGGAGGTGCGGTAGGCGTTGACATTGCCGCTCCCGTCGGCGTTGAACGTGCCTTCGAGTTCGGTGGCGCTGCCGGAATACCCGACCTGGTTGCCGAGCGCCTGGTACACGGTGCCGTCGAGGATGTCGCGCACCCAGGCCGCGACGAGGCGGCCGCCGGTGCGTTCGAACACGCCGAAAATCCGGTCGTTGTAGAGCAGGTATTCGCTCTCGCCATCGAGGTCGATGTCCTCGGCCAGTGCCTGCGGGGTGGTCACCGAGGCGGCCAGCGCGGCCCAGTCATCGACCCGCTCGTACATCGCGGCGAAGCGCGTCTGCGACTGCGCGAAGGCGGCGAACCCGGCGAGGGTGTTGCTCGAGTTGTCGGGATTGATGTAGGTGCCGATGCTGAACTTGCGCAGGTCGACATTCGGCTGGTTGTGGAACGCGGTCTGGAACACCGAGGCATGAAGCACGCTGCGGGCGAGGAATGACAGGTTCGAGTCCGCGGTGGCGACGACCTGGTCCCAGGTGTTGGTGATCAGGCCGGGGAAGAACATCATGCCGTAGTTGGTGCTGACGTTCACGCCGGGCCGCACCTGGAAGATCTTGTTGAACAGGCCTTCCTCCTGCGGCGAGCCGAGGTACCAGTTGTCGTAGTTGCCCTGACTGGCGTAGTTGACGTAGTTCTGGGCGATCTTCGGGCGCGCCGCGAACCCGCGGTTCACCTGGAACCACTGGTCGCCGACGCCGTCGGCCGAGGCATCGACCTGGCCGCGCAGGATCTGCTCGAGGGCGACGATCTGGATCCAGGGGCGGTTGGCGATCCAGCGGATGTTGCGGTCGTAGGCGGTCGATTTCGCCGCATCGCTGTATTCCTCCCAGTTGCCGAACCAGGTGATGACCTGGTCCTGCGCGCCGCGGGCTTTGCGGTTGAACAGGGCGCGCAACGACAGGCCGAGGCCGTTGTCGGTGTTGGTGAAGCGGAAGTCGGACGCCCCGTTGTTGATGAAGAAGGTCTCGACGCCGTTGATCCGGTTGACCTTGTAGCCGTCGTCGCCCAGCGCGGCGGTGCGGCCAAACCAGGTGAAGGCATGTTCCATCTGGTCGAGTACGGTGGCGCGGTAGCCCATCACCGTGCGGATCTTGTTCAGCACGTCGTCGTCGGCCAAGCGCTCCGGAGTCCAGAACACATGGTTCGAGGTGATGGTGACGCCGTAGATCTCCTTCAGGAACTGCCGGGCCAATGCGTCGTTGTCGGCGACGAAGGACGGCGTGAAGTACGGCAGCATGTGGTCGGAGAAGGTGCTGGCCATCAGGTACACAACGTTGGTCTGGATGAGCTGGCGGATCCAAGCGTTAAAGCCGGGACCGTCGCGCCACGGCGGGCTCTGGTTGGTATCCACGCGGGCCCATTGGATGGCCGAGGCGAGGGTCGGGGTGATGTGCAGGTTCAGCGGGGCGCGGTACACCTCGTGCACGGCGAGCGGGCGGAAGTAGCCGCCGGCGTTGCCGTTGTTGATCAGGTTCTGGATGAAGCTGCCGGGCTGGATGGCCTGGTTGCCGTGGATGACCGTCGAGATTTTGGCCGCACCGCTCTTGAGGCCGCCGCTGAAGTACGAGTTCAGCGTGGAGGGGATGCCGGCCTGGGCGTCACCGTAGTCCTCGGCCATGAAGTCGTCGTAGAAGGTGTCGCGGATGTCGTTGCGCCCGCCGATGTCGCCGGGACCGGCCGCGCCGTTCGCGCCGCAGGTGTTGCAGTTGTTGTCCTTGGTGGCGAAGACCTGGTAGTTCAGGTCGTCGGCATCGATGCCGTTCCAGCCGGCGTCGATCAGGGCCTGGCGGCTGATCGAGAACTCGACGGCGTCGAGCTCGGAGTTGAAGTAGGCGAACTTGAATCCGTTGGGCGTGTTCTGGTCGCGCGCCACCACACCGAACGAGGCCAGCGGGGCGTTGATCGTGCTGGAGTTGTTGTTCGGATCGGTATCGACGTATACCTTGCCGGTATTGCCGCGGTCGACATACACCACCGCTTCCCAGCGGTTGCTGGTGCGGAAGTCCACTTCGTTGGGCAGGGCCGATTCGCCGGCATTGGGGTTACCGGTGTCGATGACCACATAAATATCAAGGAAGCCGTCCTCGGCGAAGGCCTGGAGGTCGTGGAAATCGACACGGAAGTAGAAGTTGCCGTCGCCGCCGAGGCCGATGTCGCCGCCGTCGCGGGCGTAGAAGGCGACCATGTCGCGCGAGGAATCAAAACCGTCGAAGGCGAGGTAGAGGTCGCCGCCCTGGTTGTTGAAGCCGCCGCCCTCGTATTCGTCGAGCAGGATCAGGTCGTTCCAGGTCCAGTCGGTGAATTCCTGGAAGTTGGTGACGCCGCCCACCACGCCGAGGGCCGGACCGCGGCCGATGGTGATCGAACCGGCAGGCGGACCGCTGCCGGTGTCGGCGAAACGCGGGTTGGTGCCGTTCTGGAACTCGAGCAGGTTGGAGTACTGGTTGGTCACACCGCCGACCACGATGACATCGCCGTCGGGATTGCCGGCCGCACCGTTGAGGGTGTTGGTGATGACCAGGCCGGTGCGCAGGTTGGTAAAGCCGATGATGCCGCTGTCGAGCGGATCGAAGCCGTACTGGACTTCCCAGCCGTCGGGGAGCCCGTCACCGTCGGTGTCGGGGCGCAGCGGATTGGTTTCGGTCCAGAGTTCACCGGCATCCCAGACGCGGTTCGAGTTGACATCGCCGGCAATCCATCCATTGAAGTCGACATCCTCGCCGAAACCATCGGAGAGGCCGTCGCCATCGGTATCGGCATTGTTCGGATCGGTCTCGGTCCAGCCGGTGTTCCACTGACCATTCGGCCAGGAGCCGCGGCTGCACTTGTTCGCGCCCGGGGTCAGCGGCGAGCCATCGCCATCCACCCAGCCGTTGCGGTTCCAGTCCTCGATGCCGTCGGGCAGGCCATCGCCGTCGGTATCGGGATTGCCCGGATCGGTGATGCTGCCGCGCAGGAGCATGGTGCGGCTGGCATTGAAGTTCCACCCGGGGACACAGCTGTTGTCGGGTACGGTGTTGTAGAAAGGCGGATCGAGGTCGGCGCGGAAATTCTTCCAACCGTCGGCATTGGTATCCGCATTGGTGTCGGTCATGGCCGGATCAATCGGGACCGACCATCCGAGCTCGAGGCCGTCGGGCAGACCGTCGCCGTCGGTGTCGGGCGACAGCGGATCGGAACGCCCGTAGATTTGCCAGACATGCACATCGCCATTGACCCAGGTCTCGGAGTTCGAGGTGGGCAAGGACTTCGCCGTGGTCTCGTCGGTGTCGTAGATGCCGTCGTCGTCGTCATCGAAATCGGACGGATTTTCGGTGACCCGCTGGCGCAGGACAACCCGGATGTTGCGGATCGCGCTGTTCTCGATGGTGTTGGTGATGCCGTCGGTGTCCACGTTGGCCACAAAGGTGAACTGGCCGGCCGTCATGTTCGTCCACAGGAACTGCCAGACCAGCCGGTTGCCGTTCAACGCCGGGTTGGCATCGACGCGAAACGCGTGGGCATTGGTGCGCGAGGCGGCGGGAAACGCGGGAGCGAAGCTGAGGTTCGAGGCGGTCTGGATGGCCGCGACGGTAACCAGCGTGTTGCTGATGCTGAGTACCGAACCGTTCGCCACCGAGACGTCAAACGCCGGGCGCTGGAAGGCATTTTGCCCCGAGGCGGTTGATCCGGGATAGGGTTCGGCCAGACGGACCGAGGTGGCGCTGACCACCTGCGTCACCGTGACCACGTTGGTGCTGATGCGGATCTGGTTGCCCACGCGCAATTGGGCGATGAACTCGGTGCCGGTGCCGGTCACCGTGTTGTTGCTGAACGTGACGGCGACGGTGCCGGACAGGGTGCGCTCGACGCCGGTGAGGTTCGTGCTGCCACTGGTCACGTTGACCAGGCCGGGCAGCAAGGTCTGCACCGAGGGCAGGCGGACCGCCGAACCGGGGGCCCCGGTGAACTGGATCCACACATTCGAGGCATTGAGGTCGGTTTCGACCGCAATGGTATACGACCGGTCTTCGGGAGCAGGTGACGGAATATCGTTCAGGATGATGACCTGGGGTGCTCCGTTCAGGTCGAATTCCAGCGGGTCGATGATCGCCACATAGGGACCGACCGCGGCCGGCGCGGCGCGCACGAAACGGCTGGCCTGCAGGATGACCCCGCTGCCGGTGGTGTGGGTCACCTCGATGTTGTGCAGGAAATTCGTCTGCCCGTTGAACAGGTTGGGCAGGCGGAAGGCCAACTCGTGGAATTGGCCGTTGATGTTCGAGTAGATGATCTGGTAGGCATCGCGGTTCTGGGCCGAACCGTTGATGCGGATCAGGAAGCGGTTCTTCAGGTCGTTCGAGCTGATGTTGTCGGCCAGGTAGTTGCTGAAGTAGATCTTCATCACATAGTTCGAGTCGACGATGTCGCCGTCGGTCGACGGGAACGCCACGAACAGGGCCTGGGTCGGCGCGGCCGCGGTGACCAGCCGCTGCAGGGTGGTGTAGTGGCCCTGCGCGTCGGAGAGGGTAAAGTTCGTGGACGAGGTCCACTCGACGAGGCGCACCTGCATGGTCACGTTCCCGCTCGACGGGATATTCCGGTAGGTAAAGCGCCATTCGTCGGGGTGCGGGTTGTTGATGTTCAGCGAGGCGGTCACGCGGGTGGCGCGGGCCCACGAGAGCTGGCCGACCGCGTTGGTGCCGTTGCCGTTGGTGGCGGTGGTGCTGCCGTCATCGTTCAGCGCCGAGTTGTCGAGGATGTTGTACCAGACCTCGCGCACGGTCGGGTCGGTGCGCACGACCACGCCGTATTCCTGCGAGCCGAGGACCTCGTTCTGCACCGGGAACACCACCTGCCCGGTCGGGGTGGATGCATCGAAATAGAACGTCTGTTTGAAGGTGTTGTAAATGGCGGAGCGCTGGCCGTTGCCGTTTCCGGATCCATCGCGCTGCAGGTAGGCACGGGCCTGCAGGAAGTTGAAGCCTTCGACGAGGCCGGTGCGGTAGGTGCCGTAGTCGTTGTGGATGGCATACACTGCGGTGCGGGCGTTGAAGTTGGTGATCTCCCAGACGCCCATCATGCTTTTCTTGTTATTGATGGAAAAATCATCGTTGGGGAACAGGGTGAAAAACGATCCGCCGCATCCGTCGCCCTGCTGCTTGGCCACGCTGGTCTTGTAACGGAGGATGGTGCCGTTGGTCTGGGCGGGGATGATGGCGCGCCACCAATCAATCGACGGATCCCCGGTGTCGCCGGCGATGTAGTTCATCTCGACCACGCGGGTGGCGGGATTGCCCGGCTCGCCGCCGGCGCCTTCG
>CALBHI010000126.1 GCA_937894535.1 uncultured Verrucomicrobiota bacterium | reverse complement strand
CGGATGTATGAAGGATGCCGCGCGGATTGGGCAAGAAAAAAACGGAAACCGCCCGAAAACCCGCAGCCCGCACGCGATACTTTTGTCCTTTCCCCTTCCGCGAACGCATCGTATGTTCAGACAACCGACGCACGTTGTACTTTACCACCGGAAGGAACTGCCATGAACGACAACCAGACCCCTTCGTCCGAACAGCCCGCGGAAATCATCCCCTCCTCGAACAACAAGGTCGAAGTCTCGGCCGATGTGCTGAACGAAGCCGTCATGCAGCTGCGCAAGCTGACCGAACTCCGCCAGCGCGAATCCGAACGCCAGGAACGCGCCATCGCCCAAATGCACACCGCCCTGAAACGACAGGGCATCCTCAGCCGCTATGTCATCGTCTGCTGCCTGATCGTCGTCGTCATCGCCGCCGGCCTGGCCTACCTGATGCGCCAGTCCGCCCGCCATGAACTCGTGACCACCGCCAACCTGACCCTCGTCGACCAGCGCCTCGCGGAGACCAGCCAGACCATCGCCGAGGAAACCCAGAAACAGGTTTCCACCCTCGACAGCGTGCGCAGCGAAGTGATGACCACCCGCGAGGAACAAGCCCGCCTGACCCAGGGTGTCGAACAGGAGTTGATGGCCACCCGTCAGTCCCACTCCGCGGTGATCCAGAAGGTCGAGGAACAACTCGGGGCCGTGCGCGCCGAACGCGACGAGGTCCGCGGTGAAGTCCGCACCGTACTTGAGGAGAAAACCCGCCAGCTGACCGACAAGGAAATCGAACTGCGCGCCGAACGCGAAGCGATCAAGGAAGCGAAGATCCGCTCGAAAGAAGAGCAAAAGGCCCTGATCCAGCAAACCATCGAACGCCTGAATGCGATGACCGCGACCTTGAACATCGACGAGTCGGCCGACCAACCGGAAGCCGGCCTACCTGACGTGGAACCGGCAACGGAAGCCCCCGAATCCACCCCTGAACCGGCCGACACCCCGGCCATCGAGTCCGCACCCACCCCGATCGACGCCGATATCGACGCCGCCATCGAGCAGGCCAATGCAGTCGAAGCCGAAATCAACGCAAGCGCCCCCTGAGCCTACGGCCACCGGCCCCAACCGGTTGATTCATCGATTCTGAAAAAAACACTTGCCCTGACCGGGGTCGATTGGCATAGTCGCGTCACTTTCTGGTGCGAGCGTAGCTCAGTTGGTAGAGCATCACCTTGCCAAGCACCAATTCAATCACTGGTAATCAACAACTTGCGTATAAATACGCTATTGTGTGCCGATTGCTGGCACAGCACCGGATTTGTTGATTGCAAAGCAATGCGGTTTATTGCTCGCCAACTGCGTACCGGCTGAATCCGAGGATCCGGCGGATGGGTTTTTCCGTGTCGCCGGTGATCGCATCGCTGATGCCCGTGGCACTCCGGATGATCGGTTCGACCGGGGCCCCGACCAACTTCCCAGTCAACGCGCCGGCATCCTCCAGGAAGGCCAAGAAGTCTTCCATCCAGAATCCATCGTTGCGCAGACGACCGGCCGACTGGCCCAGGCGAACGATATCATCCGCGACGTCACCAATCGGCATGATCGAACTCGAGAAGTTGCCAAACAGCCGTTCGCGCTGGTAGGCAGCCACCAAACGATCCAGCACCAAGCCGCCGACTATGACGCCCTGGAACGGATTGGTAATCATGGTCCGAGCCTGCGACTTCGGGAGGAATGGCACCAAACGCTCATCTTCATCCTCATCATCACCCCACCGGAAGGCATCCGATACCCACCGGAAAAGCACCGGCAATACCACATGGGTTACGAAAAGCACCTTCGCGTGGCGCACTTTGCTTCCCCGGCCAGTGGCCAGGCCGCGCACCGCAGAACCCCACAGACGGTAGTAGGCAATCGGCGACGTCATGAACATGGTGAACAGCTTTCCGAGCGATCCGGCCCGTTGCAAGCTGCCAAGATCCTTCACGTTGCCCGCCTGCTGAGAGCGCTCCGCCGAATTCTCGAACTGGAAGATGGCTTCCTTCTTCGCGGCCTCAGGCGTCATTCCGGCCTTGATCCCCTTTTCGTAGTGGTAGAGATACACCGGATACCCACCGCTCAGCACAGCCGCCATGTCGCCGGCCCGGGTAAACCAACTGAAAGCCTCCAGGAACGTCAGGGCACCACCGAGCCGGGTTGGCGCATCCCTCTGGATAGCCAATCGAACGTCGCGCTCAAAACCGGTATCAAACCGGACCTTCAGCATTGAACTGTTTTCCATCAGGAATTTGCTGTACTTGACGGGATTGGTGAAAAACTTCGTGAAACCAGTAGCCCATGCCGCGGCTGGAATGTCCATCATGAATGCAGGTATCGACGTCAACTGCTTCATCGTCACCACCGGACTGGAAATCACCGCTCGGGTGAAATGCGACCGAACCATATCCAACATGCCGATGGCCAAAGCGCGGTCCTGTTCGCCACGCGCGAAATCGTTCACAAAACCGTTCACCACTTGTTGCATTCCACGGCCGTGGTACTGGCGGATGGCCTTCTGAATGTCCCGGCTGCCAAAGACCGCCCGCATGTCACGGACCACCAATGCCCAATTCTTGAAATGATCCATTTGGGCAATGTGCTGCATGAGCAACGTATCGCCATCAACCAGGCGGTAGTCTCGCTTGTTCTGTACGCGGCTCTTGAGGTGACGATTCAAAGCCGACGGCCGCTTATAAGAATCATCAAGAGTCGTTTTTTCATCCGCTCCGATGGTATCGATGTCGGTGATAATGGGCGAATAGCGATCATTGAAGGGCAGATCGACAAAGAATATCTCCTTGTAGATCGGGTTGATGGTGTCGTAGTACCACGGGAAAAATTCGTTCAACTGCCATCGGGCATACTCCAAGACTTTTTCGCCCATGAAAGCTTCTAGTTGCCGCAACGTCTCAGGCGTATACCCATTGGCCATCAGGCGGTCCGCTTGGGTTGGGTCTTGGAACTTCTGCCATAGATAATAGGATTTGTTGCGCGACAGTGCGAGCTCCTTGCCGGAACCAGGAAGAACACGATAAAGGCCAGATGCCGAATCGTATTCCGTGGTGTACTGCATCACCCCCGTTTTAGCCATTTCACGCGAATTGTCCTGAAGAATATGTTGCAGTTTCTTTTTCTGAAAATGATCATGTATCTTATTTCCAGTCAATTTGATGCCGTATAACTCCTGTAACTTGGAACTGATCCGATCCGACACCGCCATACGGCCATTGTCCGCCGCGCGGGTGGCCTGAGCCGCCAGGTCCGCCCAATACTTCATCGGACCTTCCAACGGACCGGACGTTTTGTCGAACTTCGAGAGCTTATCCAGCAGGAATTCCCACGATTGATGTTTCGTATCAAAGTCGCTGATCGCCTGAAGAATCGCCCGGGCAGTCTGCTTGTTTTTCAGATCCTTCTGGCTTTCCTCCGCCTTTGAGAGCAGAGGATTGCCGCCGGTGATCAACCGTTGTGCGGTGTCAGTCAGCCGCTGCAAC
>CALBHI010000125.1 GCA_937894535.1 uncultured Verrucomicrobiota bacterium | reverse complement strand
CCCAAAGATGCGGCTCTCGCCGGTCGAGGTGGACAATACGCATGCCGTCGGCGACGTCCTTGACTTCTACATGGGCAAGAACACCCCGGAGCGCCGCGGGTACATCATGGACTTCCTGGTGGTGGACGAGGCGGTCTAGGCCTCCGCTCCACCCGCCCGGAGGTTATCCGCCCTGGTGTGCTACATGCCAGGCGGCCATCACGACTGCGGCAAGCACCAGCAGGCAGGCGATGATCACCTGCTCGCGGCGGGCGAGGTTGCCATTGGGGACCTGTGAATCGAACAACAGTGCTTTTAGATGCTTCATCATGGCGCTTCCTCCATATGGTGCTGGCGAGCGTTTTCCATTGTGCATATCGTTTGCCGTTTGGCCATCGGTTGGGCGATCGGAATTTTATGTAGGATAAAGACCTAGGCGGGCGGAAATTTTTCTGGAAAGGCTCCGGGTGCTTCGGCACTCTAGCCGCCCCATGACCAAGAAGGAACCCAACGACGAACAGCCCTCTCTCTTCGAGGATCTCGATCCGATGGAGGCGTTGCGCCGCATCGAGGAGGCGAAGAAGGACCTCGCCGCGTTGTCGTCCGCGGGTGCCGCGAAACCGGCGGCGCCAGCCCGCGCTCGTCCGGCCAAACCCGGGGCCACGGCCAAACCGTCCACGAAGGCTGCGTCCGTTCCGGAACCCGAGCCCGCACCGGAGCCCGCACCGGAGGCGGTCGCCGCGGAGCCGGATGCGGATGCCGGGGTGGTCGTGCCGGCGGCTCCCGGTGGTGGCAAGGCGCATCACCAGAAGGGGATGTTGCGCGACCTGATCGACAGCAATTTCCTGCAGTATGCTTCGTATGTCATCAAGGATCGGGCGATTCCCGATCTGGCCGACGGGCTCAAGCCGGTCCAGCGCCGCATCATGTTTTCCCTGCACGAGAAGGATGACGGCAAGTTCATCAAGGTCGCCAACATCGTCGGCTACTGCATGCAGTACCATCCGCACGGCGATGCCTCCATCGGCGATGCGCTGGTCACGCTGGCCAACAAGGACTACCTGATCGAGGGGCAGGGAAATTTCGGCAACATCCTCACCGGTGACGCGGCAGCCGCGTCGCGGTACATCGAGTGCCGCCTGACCGAGCTCGCCCGCACCCAGTTGTTCAACGACCAGCTCACCGAATTCGTGCCCAGTTACGACGGACGCAGCAAGGAGCCGGTGACCCTGCCGTGCAAGATCCCGTTGCTGTTGATGCTCGGGGCCGAGGGCATCGCGGTCGGGTTGTCCACCCGCATCCTTCCCCACAACTTCATCGAATTGCTGGAGGCCCAGGTGGCGATCCTCCAGAAAAAGCCGTTCAAGATCCTTCCGGATTTCCAGCAGGGCGGCCTGATGGACACGTCGGAGTACGACAAGGGCAACGGCAAGGTCAAGGTGCGTGCGGTCATCGAGAAGAAGGACAAGGACAAGGTGGTCATCCGCGAGGTTCCGTTCGGCACGACCACCGACACGCTCATCTCGTCGATCGAGGACGCCGCCCGCAAGAAGAAGATCAAGATCCGCTCGATCAGCGATTTTACGGCCGAAAAGATCGAAATCGAGGTGACGCTGGCCCAGGGCGAGGACGCGGAGAAAACGATCCAGACGCTTTACGCCTTCACCGCCTGCGAGATGTCGATCAACAGCAGCATCGTGGTCATCCGCGACCGGCGCCCGGTCACGATGAATGTCAACGAGATCCTCCAGTACAACACCGACCAGCTGGTGCACCTGCTCAAACGCGAGCTGGAACTGGAGAAAAACCGCCTGCTCGACGAACTGCATGCCAAGACGCTGGTGCAGATCTTCATCGAGAACCGGATCTACAAGGACATCGAGGCGTGCACGACGTTCGAGGACGTGCGCAAGGCGGTGCTGGACGGGGTCAACAAGTTCCGGCATCTGCTCCGGCGCGACGTGACCGACGACGATGTCGAGATGCTGCTGGAAGTGCGCATCAAGCGGATTTCGCTGTTCGACATGAGCAAAAACCGCAAGGACATGGACGACATTGTCCTCGCGCTGGAGGAGGTCGAAAAGAGCCTCGGCCAACTGGTGCCCTACACGATTGCGTACCTCAAGAACCTGATCAAGACCTACAAGCCCCAGTATCCGCGGCGCACGAAGATCACCACGATGGAAGAGATCGAGGTGCGCGAGCTGACCGCCAACGAACTGAGCATCAAGATCGATCGCACGGCCGGATACATCGGCACCGAGGTGGAGGGCGAGGAATTGTTCAAATGCTCCTCGCTCGACAAGCTGATTGTGGTGTGGGACGACGGCCGGTACAAGCTGATTACCCCGCCGGACAAGCTGTTCGTCGACCATCACTTCACCTACTGCGCGATCTTCGACCGTGACAAGGTCATGACCATGGCCTACACGCACAACCGGGTGACCTACTTCAAGCGGTTCTCGTTCGGCGGCACGATCATGAACAAGGACTACCTGTGCACGCCGGAGAAGTCGGAGATCCTGTACTATTCCGACGCGTTGCCCGAGCAACTCTACGTCAAGTACGGGGCGATGAAGAATCAGAAGATCAAGCAACAGATCTTCAACGTCAAAGAGGCGCTCAACAAGGGCGTCAAGGCGCGCGGCAACCAGATGTCGGTCAAGCCGATCAAGTCGATCACCGACAGCAAACCGCGCGGGTGGGACGACAACGACGATTCGCCGCAGGGCGCGATGATGTCGCTGTAAAAACGTTTGTCACGCAAAGGCGCTAAGAACCGCCATGGGTGATGTCTTGGCCCGATCGACCGGAGCGACCGCTCAGCTTTCCGTAAACCCGTGATGCCGTCGTGTCGGGGCGGTGAGGAGCGCGGTGTGGGTCCACGGACTCTGCCTGCGGATGATGCTGGTGGAGCGGCTTGCCCCCAAGCCGCTTGGGATACGGTGGTCAAGCGCCGAACATCCATGGCCCCGCGACCAGCGATGTACCCCTGCCGTGCCGCGGATCAGCGCTCATCGTGAATTGTGAATGTCTGACCCCGAGCCGGCTTGGGGCTGCCGGTGAAATCATGCCGGGCGTTTCAGCGACGGGTGCCGGCCGGCGTGGAGGTAGGCGAATACGGCGAGGGCAAGCAGGCCGGTGTTTTCCGCGACTTTTTTCCAGCCGATCTTCGCGGCATCCGGGTTTGTGGACAGGCACCCGCAGGAGATGTCGAGGCCGCGCAGGATGCTGACCACGACGGCGGTGGTGAAGACGGTGAGCAGGAGGATCAGCCAGGCGGCGGCGCCCTGGCGCAGGCGGGGGGCGAGGATCAGCGCCGCGCCGGCGATGACCTCGAGCCAGGGGAGGAAGAGGGCGGACAGGTTGATCAGGCGGTCGTCGGTGAGCAACTGGTACTGGTAGATGTTCTTGGCGAAGCCGACGGGGTCGATGATTTTCACGTAGCCGGCAAAGAGGAACACGCCGCCGAGGATCAGGCGGGCGAGGTGCGGGCCGAGGAGGAAGAGCGCCTGTTTCATGTCATTGTTCCACCGGGTGGCCGGCGGCGGTCCATTCGGCCATGCCGCCGGCGAAGAGCGCGATGTTGGTGTAACCGGATTGGATCAGGATCCGTCCGAGTTCGAGCGACTCCTCGCATTCCGCACCGGAGCAATAGACGAGGAGGGGCTGTTCCGGGGTGAGCAGGCCAGCGAGGGCGGGGAGGTGGGTATCAAGATCGCTCACCGGCAGGGACATCGCGCCGGGGATGCGGCCGGCGGCGAAATCGGACGGCTTGCGGGCGTCGAGCACGAGGTGCGAAAACGAGGTTGCGATGGCGTGGGCTTCATCGACCGTCACGGCGCGCATGCCGGTTTCGGCGGCGGCGGTGGCGACGTGCGAGGCCCAGGCGTAATCGAGGGCCAGCGGCGTGTCGCTGGTCCGCCAGGCCGCATAGGCGAGCACGGCGGCCAGCGCCGCCAGCGCGACCATCTGGCCAACGGTGGAGCATGGACGTTTCGGGTGCATGGACGTGACCGCGGTGCCGGGACGGGTTACTTGACGGTGATCGGGATCTGAATCAGCGACATCGCTTCACCGCTGGTTTCGATGGTGATGGACTTGCCGTTCAGGTCGGCGTTGGACGGAATGTTTTCGATCTGGATGCGGTAGCCCTGGTTGCCGAACGGGAAGATGCTGGCGCGCATGGCGGGGTCGGGCAGGTTTACCGCTTTCAGGGTGAAGTCGGTCAGGGTGCCGGGGCGGATGACCACATAGCGGGTCAGCGGTTGGGCGGAGCCCGCGGGGATTTCCATCACGGCGGGGGCATAGATCAACTCGCCGACGACGTTCGCGATGACCGGAATGGTGATGGCGGGGCGACCGGCGTTGTCGGTTTTGATCTGGAGGGCGGCGCTCAGCGGGCCGGGAGTGGCGGGGCCGGTCAGGGTGGCCTTGATCCGGTAGTGGCGGGTTTCCTCGACGGTTTCGGTGGTGACGACCAGGTCCGGGATCGAGGACTCGACCCCGATGACGGTGAAGCGTTCGGCGGCGGCGGTGATATCCGCGGTCAACTCCATGGTCTGGCCCTGGCCGATCTGCCCGAACATCAGCCGGTCGGGGGAGACCATGATGGCCGAGGAAACGGTACCGGCCATGGTCACGCGGTATTCGGGATTCTGGGGGTCGCTGGACAGGATGGTGATCGGTTTCGACTGCGGACCGTTGCGGCCGGCCAGGGAGAGGCGGGCGGTGATTTCCGATTGGCCGCCGGGCGGGATCATTTTTTCGCTGATGTTGGCGAGGGTGCAGCCGCAGGCCGGGCGGACCTGGGTGATTTCGAGGGTGGTGTCGCCAATGTTCTGGATGACGAAGGTGTGTTCGATGGTGGTCGAGCTGTCGGCGGATCCAAAATCGAACAGGGGTTGTTCGCAGTAGATGCGGGGGCCTTGGGCCGTCGGTGTGGGGGCGGGTTCTTGGCCGAAGGTGCGTTCTGCGCCGACAAGTCCAAGTGACAAACCGAATGCAATGATCCAACCGAATTTCATGGCGTTTCCTTTTTCTTCATGAGCCGGAGTGTTCCGGTACTGACGTCCGGGGCAGCCAACCTGCTCAAAATCAGCCACGAATCTAGCGCAAACGGCGCGGGGAAACAATCCGCTTTCCGCGGGGTCTTTCGCGTGCGCGATGCGGTCAGGCGGGGAAGATCACGGCGGGGTTGTTCACCCGGACGCTGACCTGTTGGCCGCGCTGGTAGGCTCCGGGGGCGCCGAGCAGGCGGCTGCGCAGGGTGGCGCCGGAGGGCAGGCGGAGGTGGATGAGCTGGTCGTGGCCGAAGAACTGGAGGTCGGTCACGGTGGCGGTGCGGTGTTCGCCGAACGGGATAATCAGCAGGTCTTCGGGGCGAAACATCACCTCAACCGGGCCGTGGTGTTCCTGCTCGGCAATCAATTCGCCCAGTTCGCAATGAACCTTGCGGCCCTCGGCGGTTCCGGTGAGGAAGTTCGCATCGCCGATAAACGCCGCCACGGCGCGGTCGGCGGGCGAGCGGTACACTTCATGCGGCGGGCCGGTCTGGACAATGCGGCCATGCATCATGACGGCAACCTGGTCGGCGAGGCTCAGGGCTTCCTCCTGATCGTGGGTGACGAAGATCGCGGTGACGCCGGTGTGGCGGAGGATGTCGCGCACGTCGGAGCGCACGCGGACGCGCAGGGCGGCATCGAGGTTGGAGAAGGGTTCATCGAGCAGAATCGCGGCCGGTTCGGGGGCGAGGGCGCGGGCGAGGGCGACGCGCTGCTGCTGGCCGCCGGAAAGCTCGTGGGGGTTCCGGTC
>CALBHI010000124.1 GCA_937894535.1 uncultured Verrucomicrobiota bacterium | reverse complement strand
GACGTAGTTCTCGCCCTCGTTCAGGAAGACGGTTTCGTCGAAATTACCGTCGGCGTCGGTATCGATCTGCACCACGGTTGAATTGTACCCGGCGGATACATGAATGGAGGTGTATTCGAACATCTGGTTGGTGCCGGTATTGATGCCGACAGGAGCGCGGAAGTTGAATCCGTACTTGCTGCGGTCGTACACCTGGGCGGAATCGGCCAGCACTTCGCCGGGGCTGGGCGCATACAGGTACCGGGACACGGCGACCCAGCGGGTCACGGACATCTTGTCGCGGGCGTCGAAGTAGATGTTGGTGGCCACGCGGGGAATGGGGATGTCGTTGATCAGGGAGATGATGCTGCCCTCATTGACGCGGTCGATGCCAAACCCGGGCGGGATGCCGTTGGCGGGATTGTTGTCGCCCCAAACCCGGGTGGTGGCCTGGGTAGGCACGAGGATGTTGTCCTCGTAGCCATCCTCCCAATGGTCCCAGTAGATCACCGTATTGGTGATGCCACCGACGATGGAGATGGTGCTGCGAATGGTGCTGCCAATCGATCCGCCGAAGTTGTCGATGGTGTTCAGCGCGACATTCACCTCGGCTTCATCAAACGGCATGAAGAACGTTTGCACGACGGTTTGTGCCGGAGCGAGACTGGCCCAGCCGCCCAGGGCGGCCGCCGTGATCAGCGCGCGGACGGTGCGCCGCATCGTGTCGGCACGGGATCGTGATGCTATGACAGGGATCTCAACCATGGTTATTCGGATGCCTCGCTCATCGAAACTTTCACCCGGTAAAAGGCGGTGGTATCGCCATGCACTTCCACAGTGACATCGGCCTCATCGCCGGTTCCCTTCACGGTGCGAACCACCGTAACCGGTTGATCACCGAGGAGTCCATCCTGGCGTTCAACCACATAGGTGCGGCCCGATTCGGTTGCCCAGCGGATTCGCACCTGCTCGGGCGGAACCGGGGTCACCGAGGCGACGACAAACATCGAATCGGCGTCGGCCGGATTGGTGCCGGCCAGGATTTCCTCGACATCCGTAAAGCCATCGCCATCCGTATCCGTCAACCCGGGATCGCTGCCGATGCTTTTTTCCATGGAGTTAATGATGCTGTCACCGTCATCATCGGCATCATCCAGCGGGTTGGAGGTCGAGGCGATCTGGGCGACAAAAACGGAATCCACCGTCCAGCTGACCGTGAACACCTGCGAGTCGGCATAATAGGACGACTCGCCGACCGTCGAAGCGTTGTAGATCCGGACGAAAAGGCGGGTATTGGCGGGCGGACGCGGGGTGAGGTGGACGGAAAAGATGCCGGGATTCGCTTCGTTCACCGAGGCGCCACGCCCGATCCGGGTTTCCAGCAGCAGGGTATTGCGCGGATCCGGGGTGCCATCGATGGCCGGCGGATACGCCACGCCGTCGGTCGCGGTGAAGATCTGCACGAGATCACCTTCGACCACCTCGTGCCCGAAATAGTCGGCGGCGGGATCGGTACCCAACAGGCGAAGACCGAATTCATCGGTCACGGGGCTGGACACGGTCACCAACTGGGAAATGACCGGCACGGCCGAGGAGGCAAACGACCATCCCGGGACAAACAGGAGGACGGCGATCAGGCAACGCCAGCGCGCACCCCCACCGTTTCTCGCGTTTATCTTGTCCAATCGCTTCGTCATCAGTAATTCCCCTAGTTCTCAAAAAGCAGATGTCGTGCCATGTGTACGGCCGCCTTCCTACCTGCGGGCCGAATCCGCCCGCGCGAGGCACGCAACATGCCAGTTTACAGGTAGTTATACTTTGATTGACCGCGCCGAACTTCGCTGCCGTTGATCCGAACGCGTCGGGACAGGGTGGGTTGGGGCTTGGTTTTTCCAATTTTCGATAAACAAAGTTGATCATTTCTACCCGTAATCAGGGAGCCAGGTGTTCGATCCTGAACACGGGTAAACAAAAAGCCGCGGGTGCTGCCACCCGCGGCCAAGAAGTGGGTGGGAGCCGTTGCCGGCCCCCACCCGGGCGATGGACCACTATTTATTTTTTGCTCTCAAGGAGAACATCTTCCTCACCGATGGTCACGCCGGGGAAGAGCAGCGACTCGACGGAGATCCGGGCGCGGATGAAGGTGTTGTTCTTCTCCGTGCCTTTGGGGTAGCCATCGGTCTTCAGGTTGTACTGGAAGTCGCACAGCTTGTAGGCCATCTGGCCGTTGGACCAGCCGGTGCCGGAGAATTTCTCCGGGAGATTGGCGAGTTCAACCGAACCATTCACACCGGGTTGGCGGTGGGTGACGTCGAGTTTTACGCTCACGGTCAGACCGTACAGCAGGGTCATGTCGCGGTTGCGTGAATCGAGGAGGCGCACCTTGACCGGCAGGGTCGAGCCGACCTGGAATTTGTTTTCCTTGTCAGCATCGGTTTCGATGTTGTCGGCGTTGTTGTCATCCTTCAGCGGAGCGTCAACCACGACGCGGAGCGACTCGAGGACCACCAGCTTGAATTTCTTGGTGGACGAGTTGCCGGCGGAGTCGATGGCGGTGCAGGTGATGAGGTACAGACCGGGGCCTCGGATCGAACCGGGAGCGGGCGAGCAGACCACGGTGACATTGGAGTCGCACGCGGACGTCGCGGTCGGCATCGGGTAGTTCACCGGTTGGCCGACGAAGGCGCTGGTGACCACGATGGGATCGACGTTGATGACCGGGGCGCCCCCACCCTCGCCGTCGGCGGCGATGACCTGTTCGGCCGAGCTGGCGTTGCCGCAGGCGTCGGTCGCGGTCCAGGTGCGGATGATCGAGCCATCCACCTGTTCATCCGTGTAGGTCACGCTGACCGGTGCGGAGCAGGCGTCGGTGGCGGTGGCGAAGCCGGTGTTCGACGGGTCGCTGGAGGCACCGCAGCCGAGCACGACATCCGCGGGCACGGTGAGGACCGGGGCGTTTTCGTCGAGCACGGTGATGACCTGCACGGCGGTGGCCACGTTGCCGTTGTCGTCTTCGGCGGTCCAGGTGCGTTCGATCTGATAGGCCCCGGCGCAGGGCCCGGCGGTTACCGCATCGCTGAACGACACGGTCGGATCGAGGTCGCAGCCGTCGGAGGCGGTGGCGGAACCAAGCGCGTCCACGCCGGTATCGGCACCGCAGGCGACGGTCACGTCGGCGGGCAGGCTCAGGACCGGGGCGACGGTGTCGGCGCTGCCGGAGATGGTTTGGACAGCGGAGGCGCTGTTGCCGCAAGCATCGGTGGCGGTCCAGGTGCGGAGGATACCGGATTCCGTGACCTCGTCGGCATAGGTGATGGTCACATCGCCGCCGCAGCCGTCGGTCGCGGTCGCGGTGCCGGTGGCGGAGGGATCGGACGAGGCGCCGCAGGCGATGCTGGCATCGGCGGGAACGGTCAGCTCCGGCGCGACCTCATCGGTCACGGTGATGGTTTGCACGGCCTGGGCCGTGTTGCCATTGGCGTCGGTGGCGGTCCAGGTGCGCTCGAGGATCACGTTCGCGGCACAGGTACCCTGAACCAAGGCGTCGCTGTAGGAAACGACGGGGGCTTCGTCGCAGGCATCGGTGGCGGAGGCCGAACCGAGCGCGGCCACACCGGTGTCATCGCCGCAGGCGACGGTGGCATCGGCGGGAATTACCAGTTCCGGCGCGGTGGCGTCGCTCACGGTGATCACCTGAACGGCTTCGCTGGCATTTCCGCAGGCATCCATGGCGGTCCAGACGCGTTCGATGGTGTAGACACCGGCGACATCGCCCTGGGTGATCGTGTCGGAAAAGCTCAGCGCGGGCGTTTCGTCGCAGGCATCTTCGACGGTGGCGACACCGAGGGCGTCCGTGCTGACATCGGCGTTGCAATCGACCGTGGCATCGGCAGGTACGGTAATGACCGGGGCGACGGCGTCATCGATGATGATTGTCTGGGTTGCTTCGACGGGGTTGCCGCAGGCGTCAACCGCCTGCCAGTGGCGCAGGACGATAAAGCGGCCACCGCAATCACCCGGGATCACTTCATCGACGTAGCTCACCTCGACATCGAATCCGAGGCCATCGGTGGCTCCGGCGAATCCGATCGATTCCGGATCAAGGCTGTCGGTGCATTGGAACACCGCCTCTTCGGGCACGGTGATGGTGACGGCACCGCTACCGACCTGAATGACCTGCAGGCCTTCGGCCTGGTTGCCGCACGCATCGGTGGCGAACCAGAAGCGGTTGATGGTATATTCCTGCTCGCAGGCGCCTTCGACGATTTCGTCAAAGAACGAAATGTCGATATCGCCGCTGCAGTTGTCGGAGGCGATGGCGAAGCCGAGGGCTTCGGGAGAGGTATCGGCTTCGGACGGCACCTGGACGCCGGCCGGAACAACCATGACCGGGGCTTCCGTGTCTTCGATGGAAATCGATTGCAGGTCCTCGCTGACATTGCCGCACGAATCCACTGCGGTCCATACGCGTTCGATGATCACGAAATTTTCGCAATCGAGCACATACACCTCATCGTGGTAGGTGACCTCCACGGAACCGTCGACATCATCAACGGCCGAGGCAAACCCGAGGGCCTCGGGCGAGGTGTCGGATCCGCAGGTCAGGTTCACGCTGGGCGGAATCTCGAGTGCCGGCCCGTTGACGTCCTGGATATGGATCAACTGTTCGCAGGTCGCGACGTTGCCGTACATGTCTTCGGCGCGCCAGGTGCGGATAACCAGGGTGGAGCCGGCGCACGAACCGGGGACTTCCTCGTCGGAGTAGGTGATCACGGAATCACCATCGCAGGAGTCGACGGCCACCGCATACCCCAGTGCTTCAGGGCTGTAATCCTCGCCGGGGGCCACGGCGGCCTCGTCGGGGCAGGTGATTTCCGGAGCAACGTTGTCTCCAATGTGCACGGTGCGGGTACAGGTAACGGCGCAACCGTTGTTGTCCTGGATGGTCAAGGTCAGGGTAAAGGTGCCGGATTCGGCGGGAATGATGCGGACCACGCCACCGACCGGATCGTTTTCGTAGGTGGCATCACCTTCCAGGGTCCACTCGTAGTAAACGAGGTCATTGGGAGCGTAATACACGACCTGTTCGGTTCCGGGGCAGATCACCGCTTCGCCGCTGATCAGGCACTCCGGCGCGGGATTGATGTCGACGAAGGTCGTGGCGATGGCCGAAGGCGATCCGTTTACCGAGGCGGACACGCTGTATTCACCGGCGGCGGCCAGTTCAGCGGACACAATCACCGGGTTTTGTTCGGTTGAGAGAAAGAGGTTCGGTCCGACCCAGGTGTAGGTGGCATTTTCGATTTCCGAGGCGGTGAGCACCAGGTCTTCGCCTTCGCAGATGGGACTGTTGTTGCCGGCTTCGGGGGCGGGAAGCGTGTCCACGGTCACACCGACAAGGCAGGCCTGGGGGCAGCCATCCACCACGACTTCCAGCGAGAGGTCATAAAAACCGGGTTCTCCACCGTTGTCGATGACGACGACCTGTTGGTTGTCGGGGCCGACAATCGAAGCACCACTGCTGTTGCTTTCGAGCGTCCAGCGGAACTCCTCGCCGTTTTCCGGCCCTGCGAACACGTTTTGCGAACCGGGGGTCGCCACATCGGAGCCTTCGGCCAAGGCAATGCCGCATTCGGAGGCTTCGGAACATCCGAGCTCGAGGTTGTTGATGAAGAGGTCGCGGCCGGGACTACCCTCCTCGAAGTTATTCGCATTAAAGGCCCGTACGGCCACCAACGGAGCGTCGGGATTGCCGCCGAGAACACGGCCTTCGAAGGCCGTGATGAAATCCTCCGCCAAGGCATGGACGGTCAGGTCGTAGGTATCCTGGGAGGTGATCAGGAAGGTCAGGTCCAATCCGCCATCGGTAAATCCGATGCCGGTATCGAGCACCCCATCCCCGTCCTCGATGAGGTAGGTGGATGAACCGGCACGGATCACGAAGGTGGCGCGCCCGACACCGTCGGCATCCTCCAGAACGACCCCCTGCGCGGAGTCATCACCTTCAACCCATCCATTGTCAAAGGAGAGGGAGAAACTCTGGCCGATGGCCAACGGCGCCGCGAAGGGACGAATCGCCTCGGTCACCAGGCCGTTGCGGGCATACAACCCGAAGGACAGACCATCGGAATTGATTCCGGGACCACCGGCATCGCCGTTGGCGTTGGAATCACCCAGCACAACCCCCTGATCGTCGGAGTTCTCCACCGGGTTCAACTGCCAGGCCCCAAAACCGGAACCGCCGTTGATATCCAGGATGCCATCGGCATAAACCGGATCGGCCGCGCTGTCAAAGCCCGCCGCCAAACCCGGACCTGCACCAACCATCAAGGCCGCACCAAGCAGCGCCACCATCCCTAGTTGGGACGATTTTTGGCGGAACATGCCGCTCCGCCCTACGGCCCCTACTGGCAACCTTCCGATTCGTTTCATAACATCCCCCTGCGTGTTGTTCTCTACGTTTGTTGAACCGACCTACGCCCAACCACCCCAACCGACGCCATCCTGTCGTGGTGGCGCGATTTATCGGTTTTGCGTAACGGCGAATTTGAATAGCAGTTCGTATGCCAGAATCCCCAAACCTCACCCTCTGCAGCGGTAAATCACCTACCATTTTAAGAACAGGCCCACGGTTTATCGTTTCGCCATCGCCCGAACGACCCGAGTTCCACCAAAACGGCATTTCACATTTGCAACATCGAGAAGGCGCCCGAGAGAAAAAGGGCGTTTCCGGGCTGAATGGGGGCGGTCAACCGATGAAAACGAGGTTGATTACACGGTTTCCCAACCTGCGATCGACACGGCGGGATTGATTTCCATCCATCTGGCACGGTGAGTGCTTCTTACTGTGCTGCATGAAGATCATTCCGTCATCGTGGTTGGCAGGGGCGCTGTTGGCTGCTGGCAGCATGGCATGGGGATCCGACCAAGGGTTGGTTGTATACTACAGCTTTGACGCGGCTCCGGTGGCTGGGAAGGTGATCGATGAAAGCGGGGGCGGAAACGACGGGCTTGTCCGGGGAGCCACCCATCAAGCGGCGGGCCTGTTTGGTGGCGCGATGGCTTTTGACGGCGTGGATGACTGGATCGAGGTGCTGAACCCCTATGTCATCGAACCATGGGAGAAGCATCAGTACTCAGTGTCCCTGTGGGTGCGCTCGGAGTCGCTGATCAACTTTCACGAAGCGCGTCCGATTCTGGGCGACAACCGTCGTTACCAGGTGGCGGCCGGGATTTCCGGTGATTTACCGGTATTGACCAGCCATGCGGGGAATTTCACCGACTGTTGTGTGGGGGAACCGGTGGTCACCGTGCCCTTGGAGGGATCGCCTTCGGCATGGCGACACATCCTGTTGGTCGTCGATGAATATGCCGTTCCCTCCACCCGGCTCTACATCGACGGTGATCTTGCCGGGGAATCACGCGATGCCGGTGCCAACCACGGTGGTTACGGATTGTTGATCGGTGCAGTGCGGGATGGACTCTCCCAACCGGGGCGCGGTTGGGTCGGCCAGATTGATGAAGTTCGCATTTACGACCGGGTGCTGCATCCGGCGGAGATCGACCGACTCAGTCAGGCGCCCGGCACGGTCAGCAAGACCGATATCGCCCGCTCCGCACCCTGAGCCATTCCGAACGTTTTCCACGGCGGAATCGAGCATTTGAAGCGCTTGCATCAAGCCCTGCGAAAACTTCCCTTTACCCGCCCAAAAATGTCTTGGTATTCAGGCGTCACCCGGTATTCTCGTGGCAATTTTATGGCAAAATACATTTTCATCACCGGCGGCGTGGTTTCCTCGCTGGGCAAGGGGATCACCGCAGCCTCGCTGGGGCGGTTGTTGATCAACCGCGGCCTGTCCATCCGCATGCTCAAGATGGACCCGTATTTGAACGTCGATCCGGGCACGATGAGCCCCTACCAGCACGGGGAAGTGTATGTGACGGATGACGGTGCGGAAACCGACCTGGATCTGGGCCATTACGAGCGGTACACCGGGCAGGCGACCAACCGCAAATCGAACTTTACCGCCGGGCGGATCTACTGGGAGGTCCTCCGCAAGGAACGGCGTGGCGACTACCTGGGCCACACCATTCAGATGATCCCGCACATTACCGACGAAATCATCGCCTCGATCCGCGCGGTGGATGAAAAGGGCGTGGACATCGTGGTGGCCGAGATCGGCGGCACGGTGGGCGACATCGAGGGCCTGACCTTCATGGAGGCGATCCGCCAGATCGGCCTCGAGGAAGGCAAGGACAACGTCATGTACATCCACATGACCTACGTGCCGTACATCAAGGCCGCGGGCGAAGTGAAGACCAAGCCGAGCCAGCAGAGCGTGGCCAAACTGCGCGAAATCGGCATCCTGCCCGATGCGCTGATCTGCCGCTCCGAGGTGCCGCTGTCGGAGGAGGTCCGCCGGAAGATCTCCCTGTTCTGCAACGTTCCTTATGACGCGGTGATCGAGGAACAGGACGTCCAGCACACGATCTACGAGGTGCCCCTGGTCCTTTCCGAACAGGGCCTGGACGAACTGGTCATGGTGCATTTCCGGATGGCCAAACCGCCGCCGAAGATGAATCCGTGGCGCCGCATGGTGGAGATCATCAAGAACCCGCGGGCGACCATCCGCATCGGCGTGGTCGGCAAGTATTCGGAACTGCAGGACGCCTACAAGTCGTTGTACGAGGCGATCAGCCACGGCGGCATCGCCCATCAGGTCGAGGTGGAGATCGTCAAGATCGCCGCCGAGGACATCGAGGCCGGGCGGGCGAACCAGCAGTTGAAGGACGTGGCGGGTATTCTTGTTCCCGGCGGTTTCGGCTCGCGTGGCGTCGAAGGCAAGATCCAGGCGATCCGCTACGCCCGGGAAAACCAGGTGCCGTTTTTCGGCATTTGCTACGGCCTGCAGTGCGCAGTGATTGAATTTGCGCGCAATGTCTGCGGACTGAAGGATGCACATACCACCGAGATCAACAAGGATGCGCCCCACCCGGTGGTCTGCCTGATGGAGGAGCAGGAAAAGGTCGTGGACCTCGGCGCGACGATGCGCCTCGGGGCCTGGCCCTGTGCGCTCAAGGAGGGCTCAAAGGCCCATG
>CALBHI010000123.1 GCA_937894535.1 uncultured Verrucomicrobiota bacterium | reverse complement strand
TACGCGCCGCGCTTCTCCGGTCCGGTGGGCAACAGCGGAAACACCACGATCACCGTCAACGGCGCCGCAGGCGGCCGCTGGAACATCCTCGGCCTGTCGCAGGGCAAGACGCGCACCTTCGCGCAAACCTTCCCGAACGGTAACAGCGCGGTATACAGCACGCCGCCGACGGCGAACTGGAACCAGAATTCCGCCGACGTGATCGCCATCGACATCGGCGGCGGAGTGTTCCGCCGCGTGTTCCGGGCCGGCGACGGGACCTGGCGCGATGCGTCGACGCTGGCCGCGCCGAACTTCACCTTCCCGCCGGGAGCCGCGGTGTACTACCAGCGGCGCGGCAGCAACATGAACATCAGCTTCTAGGACAGGATCCATCATGAACATGAAGAACATACGAGCAGGTTTGGGGTTGTGGTGCGCGTGGGCGTTGGTGTCCGCGCCGGCATGGGCAGTGGTGGATGTGTTGAACCAGGAACTCTTCAACAGCAACCCCGGCGGTAGCTACTCGGTGCTGGGGGGCAGCAGCTTCAGCGGAGCGAGCGGCTACACCGGCGGCTTCGGGAACACCACGGAGGACATGGACGCCTCGGCGGACGGGATCGGCGGCGGATCGCCGAGCGGCGCGGGTTCGTTCCAGGGCAGCTTCGCCGCGCAGGGGGTCCCCTCGCCGGAAACGGGGACCTTGCGGATCACCGATGCGGGGTTCCTGACCGATTACGCGACGACGTATCCGGGGTACGCGAGTTATTCGCTGGGCTTCGCGTTCTATGCGAGCGTGGTGCCGGCGGACTTCATCATCACCATCGGGAACGGGGTGGATACGTACCTGTACAACGCGTTGAGCCAGGTCAGCGGGGGTGGATGGAACGACATCTGGCTGAACTTTTCCAGCGGGTGGATCGGTTCGGGTTCGTCGATTCCGAACGCGCTGTCGGGGATGACCTACATGGACATCACGTGGAGCCGCAACGGCACGTCGGCGCAGCAGTTCTACGTGGACGACCTCACGCTGCTGGGGAACACCTCCGAAGGCGGTGGTGGCGGTGGTGGCGGCCCCTCCGCGGTTCCCGAGCCGAACACGGTGAACCTGCTCGGTTTTGTGGCGCTGATGGGCTTGGCCTTGCGCCGGTTCCGCGGCTTTGACAAGGGGTTGTTGGCCACCTGAGGCGTGATGCCGCGACTGGACTTTCATCGCTGGTCCGGTAAGCTTGGGGTGTTACAAGGCTAACCCGGGTGTCGGGCGGGCGACGGAAATCCGCGGCGATGATGCCGCCGGCAGAATGTCTCCTGCATCACCGCGAGATGAGCCTGTGTTGCGGGGCATTCATGATCCTATCACGACGATTCGATGGTCTTCTGCTGGGCGCGGGCATCGCGCTCGGGGTCGCACGTTTGGCGACAGCCGCCTCCCTGTATACGGAAACCTTCATCGACTCCGCCTCCGGGTGGCAGAACCGAGCGTCCGGGGCCATGACGGTCACCTATGGCGCCACGGACGGAAATCCGGGCGGTGGCCTCAGGGGTTCCTTTGCGGCAACGCCGTTTCCGCCGTTTGACGGCGCGTTTGTCGCCACCGGCAACCTGGCCTCCGCGAATTTCATCGGAAACTACGATGAGGTGGATGCCTGGTTGCTCGGATTCGATTTCAAGGCTGGCGAGATCCCGCCGGACAAGTTGCAGGTGGTCCTCTATTCCGGCTCGTATTACATCTACCGCAACCTGGGTTCGTTGGTCACGCAAACCGGGGTGTGGTATTCGTTCCGGATCCCCCTGCTGGATCCCTTTGCGAACGGCTGGGTGTTCGATGAGGTCGAACCGCCGCCCGTGGATATTTTCACCAACGTGACCCGGGTTGAAATTACCGTCACCCGCGAGGACGTCGTCGCCCAGTCGTATTATGTGGACAACATCTTCCTCGATCGCGTGCCGGAAGCGGTCGAACTCTCGCCGACCCATGTGTTGTGGCTGCACTTGCGCAACGGGGTGAACTACACCTTGCAAGGGAACAGTTCGCTGTCCGGCGCCTGGGGCGCCGTATCGAATTTCACCGCCACATCCAGCGTCTTTCAGGCCGAGGTGTCCGGGACCAACAACTGGCTGTTCTACCGGATGCGGATGGACTGAGTTGGCAGGACGTACCGCGAAGGAGAATCCCATGAAAACCGCCGCCTTGTTGCTGATGGTGCTCCTTGCGGGCGCCGTGCGTGTTCAGGCATCCGCCACGCCCGAGGAATTGGCCGTGCTCTACTTCAACGCCATCAAGGATGGCGATGTCGAGACGCTGGCCGCCAACATGCACGAGGATGAATTGCTGCGGTTCCGGGAGATGGTCGTGCCGATCATCGAGAGCCGGCTGAACAAGCTCGGCGTCGCGGGTGATCCCGAGGTTCTCGCCATCAACCAACTGCTCGGCGGGGATTCGGTGGAGCGGCTGCGCGAAGAGCCGCCGGATGAGTTTTTCATGCGTTTCCTGCGCTGGATCAACCGCAACAACCCGATGTTTGCCAAGATGCTCCAGGGGGCACGCATCGAGGCGCTGGGCCACATTCCCGAGGGGGAGATGGCCCATGTGACCTGCCGTGTGCATGTCTGGGTCATGGGTTCGGATGTCGCGCAACTGAAGGTGATTTCGGTGCGCAAGCAAGGTGACGCATGGCGGCTGATGGTGGCGGCCGAGCTCGAGGGCATGGCCAAGGTGCTCCAGTTCATGGCGGTTCCGGCGGCGGGACGTACACCGGCCGGGCCATAACGGTTGCCGTGGCCGTCGCGCCCGGAGGCTACCGGTTGCCCCGCCGGATCAGGTCGGCCAGCCGGGTTTCAAACGCGCGGGTTTCCGGCATCAGCCGCAAATTCCGGAAGGGTGGCTGGTTGTAGGTGGCGAGTACGGCGCGCGCGGGCGCGACATCGAGGGCGCGTTCCAGATGGTTCAGCGCCTCGAGTGGGCGTCCCTTTTCCGCCAGCATGCGGGCGGCATCGAGGTGGGCGAAATACCAGGCCGGGTCCATCTTGATCGCGAGGTCCAGTTGCTCCAGCGCGACATCAACCTGGTTGCGTGCATACTGGATCAACGCCAGCTCGCGGAAGGCCCGGGCCTCGCCGGGGTAGCGCTCGAGGTACTGGTGGAAGGCATCCTCGGCCTCGTCGAGCAGGCCGGCCTGCTGCAGGGCCAGACCAAGGTTGAAGCGCGGTTCGGCGAGGTTGCCGTCGGCCGCGATGGCGGCGAGGAAGGCTTCGGTCGCCTCCGCCGGTTGCCGGCTGTAGAGCAGGGCCACCCCAAGGTCGTTCATCGTTTCCGCCGGCCGCGATTCACCTTCGATGGCCGCCCGCAGGTGGGTAATGGCTTCGGGGAAATTCCCGCGCGCGAGTTTCAAGCGCCCAAGTTGTTTGTTGGCGTACGACATGCCGGGAAAGCGGGTCAGGGCCAGGGCATACAGGTCCATCGCCTCCTCGACGCGGCCTTTGCCAAGGCTGCGTTCCGCTTCCCGGATCACGAAGGTCGCCTTGGCCAGGGCATCCGCCTCGTTGGTGTCCTCCATGGAAAACGCGAGCGATACGGTCGAGGTGGCGGCGAGGGCGGCGGCGGTGCGCCGGGTGGTTTCCATCAGCTCCGCGATGGCCCGGGTGGTTTCCGTCGGAACGCGGGGTTGCGCCTTGATCTCCTCCTCGGAAAGCGTGTCCGGGCCCAGGCTGAGGACGGCCGCCTTGCCGAGGTATTCGAGCGAGAGGGCGTTGGTGCTGGACTCCAGCCAGCCGCGCAGGGCGGCGGAGGCGGCCGACTCGGCCGTGGGTGGGTTCGTCGTGGCGCTGACCATGGTCTGTGGCGACACGTAGGGGGACAGGATGCGCTGAAGTTCCGGCGATGGCGGGGAGGGGCGGTTGGTCGCGGCTGCCTGGGTGGCTTGGGTGATCCGGCCGGTCGGGCTCAGCATCCAGGCCGAGGGCAATTCAAGCGAACGGGGTGGGGGTGGTGCGGCAACCGGCTCCTCCGGTTCGGGTGCTGGCGCGGGAGCGGGATGGTCCGGCGCCTCCCGCCGGCAGGCCGATGCCAGGAGCACGCTGAGGGCCGCGATCGCGGCAAACCATGGAATCCGGCTGGAAATCATCCGCTTCATCATGCAAGCTGATACCGGCAAAAGCCACAGGAAAAACGGATATGCGGGGTTGGTTGATCGTCGTGGGACTGGCGGCGGGGGCGGTGCAAGCCGCTTCCTTGCCCGGCTTTATCGACGCCCGGCCGGTTGAAATCAGCGGGTCGGCTCCGCTGGTGGATGGTCAGGCGTGGGTTGATTTCGGCGAACTCCCGGTGCAACTCTACTTCGCACCCGCGGTCACCGCCCGAACGGCGTCGGTGGTGTGGGAGGGGATGCCCTTGTTCCCGGCGATCCCGCAGGGCGACGAACCGGCCTATGCCTCCTTTCTCCACCGGAACCTCGATGAGTTGCGCCGATATACCGAGGTCTTTCCTGACGATATTTCCGCGCTGACCGTATATGCAGTGCGCCTGTACCAGGACGGGAAGGTGGCGCAAAGCCTGTCCGTGTTATCGGCCATCCGATCACGCGCGCCGGCCGATGTACGCAGCGGCGAGTTGTACTCCGGCATCGTTCCCCACGCCGAGGGCGTCGAGGAGCCCGTCCGCAGGGTGATGCGGGTGCTGGATGACCTGCCCGAAAACCCGGTCGTACGGTACAACCTGGCCTGTGCCCTCGCCCTGAACGGGCAACCGCAGGAAGCCTTTTACCACCTCGTTGTGCTCTATGAGGCGGGATGGACCGACCTGGTCCGGCATATCCGCGACCCCGATCTCGCCTCGCTCCGGGAGTTGCCCCGGTATGCCGAACTTCAGGACGCGCTACTCGCCAAATACCGCCAGGAACTCAACACCTTCCTGTTGTCGTCCATGCTCCAGCCCTCGATATGATCCTGTCCCGCATGGCATGGAAAGCCCTCGCCCGGGCCTGCTGAACCCCGGTGATCGGACAGGCTTTCGCGGGTTAGAAGAGATAACTCAAGCCAACGGTTGCGAGACCGAAATCGTAGGAACCCTCGACGTCGGTGACCAACCGGTTGCCGTCGCTACGGGTGCCGGTGATCGATCCCTCCAGATCAAGGAAGGTGTAGCGGTACTCCAGGAATAAGCCCACGTGATTCGCTAGTTGATAGGTCGCCCCCGCCGCGGCATGAAACCCGACCGCGTCGTCGACGTCTCCTTTGATCGATGCCCCCGGTGGCAATTCCCGGTCATTGCGGATGTCCAGGTCCGCCATGTTGAAGTTGGGCCCGAATAAGCCGTAGACCGTGCAGCGGGTGGCCGCCTGGACTTCCGCCCCGATGGAAAGGCCGATGGTCGTCACATCCTGATCAATCTCGACGCTGTCGCCGGTGAAGGTGTCGGTAATCAACGCGACGGAAAGGGCGACAAAAAAGGGATTGCCCAGCGGAAGTTTGATCTGGGCGCCATAGGCTACCTCGGAATCCTCGATGTCGCCACCCGCGGTTACGCCCACAAATCCGCCGATCGAAGGGGGCCGGGGTGCGATCTTCTCCGCGGCGACGACCGACTCGGCCAACGAGGGTTCAGCAACCACCTCTTCAGCTACCGCCAGGGATGCCGACAACAAACACACCGCCATCAACGCTGCACGCATAACGCCTCCTTGTTTATGGTTTGGCTACGCCAGCACTATGGGACACGCACCACGCACCACAAGCGGAAATCCGCGCCGCGAAAACAATTCAGCCTTTTACGCAACCCGGGGTCATCCCGCCGAACGGATTTTTCTCGAAGCGATTCAATTGTTTTACCGCGGGCAAGCGCACGACCTAGGTCGATGTGTGGTGCAAGGATACAGTAACACCCTCTTTATAAATGGATTGTGACTATCGCGGCGCACGAAGCGCCGTATTTCAACCGCTTCGATAAAATCATTTAACACCCAACAAGCGGCTGCGTATGGTTTGATGTACGCCCCGGTAAAGCGCGTGACCGGACCTTGGGTGGGTTCGGTTGCCGGATGGAGGACGGGGCGATGAAAGGGCCGTGGTTATGATGCAGCGGACGCTTGGGTGGATGTTGGCGGTGATGGTGGGTGGTCTGGTTTCGGGGGTGTGGGCGGATGATTTCCTGCTGACCTCGCGCCGCAGCGGCAATGCCGGGTATGCCTATTTTCCGAGTCCGGCCGACTGGCGTGACGTGAACATGTACCAGTTGTTCACCGACCGGTTTTCCGACGGCAATACCGCCAACAACAACGTGCGCGGTTGGTACACCACCGACGGCTACCGCCACTATGCCATGGGCGGCGACTGGAAGGGCATCCGCAACAAACTCGATTATCTTCAGGGCATGGGTGTGAATGCGATCTGGATTTCCGGCGTGCAGATGAATGCCCAGGGTTCCGATACCCGCTACGCCCCGTACCACGCCTACCACCCGACCGACTTCTACCGGGTCGAGCCGATGTTCGGCACGTTCCAGGAGTTGAAGGACCTGATCGACGACGCCCACGGCCGCGGCATCTACGTCATCCTCGACGTGGTCATCAACCACATGGCCGACCTGAACGGCCTCGGTAACGGCAACGATGAATTCTACCACCCGTGGGGCGGCGGCAACCTGTTTTGGTGGAACAACAACAAGAAGCATGCCTGGCCGCTCGACAACCTCGCCTACTTCCACAACAACGGCAAGATCGTGAACTGGAGCGACAGCGGCCAGATTCTCAACGGCGCGTTCGTCGGCACCGACGACCTGAAGACCTCCGACACCTTCGTCCAGAACCACCTCACCGCCGCCTTCAAGAACCTGATCGACGCCACCGACTGCGATGGCTTCCGCGTCGATGCCATCAAGCACGTCGAGAAACCCTTCCTGATGACCTGGGCCGACACCATGCGCAAACACGCCGCCTCGATCGGCAAGAACAACTTCATCCTCTTCGGCGAGAACTTCACCTACGATGACGCCGCCGTAGCCGAGCACTGCAAGGATCCCGGCTATGCCTTCAACTCCGCCCTCTATTTCCCGATGCAGATGACCATCAAGGAGGTCTTCGCCTACGAACACGCCACCCGCAAGCTGCAGGATCGCCTGAACAACCTCCACCTCTACGGCGAAGGCGCCCAGAACCTCGTCTCCTTCATGGACAACCACGATGTGGACCGCATCGCCCTCGAGGCCGGCGACGCCTGGCAGACCAAACTCAAACCGGCCCTGACCTTCCTCTACACCGGCACTCCGGTTCCCTGCCTGTTCTATGGCACGGAGCACGGATTCAACCAGGGCAACAAGCGCAACAACGGCCTGACCGACGGCGATTACCAGCGCGAAGTGATGTTCAACTACGGTTACCAGCCCGGCAACGCCTGGGGCGATAAGTTCGTCACGAGCGAATTGTACAACTACATCAAGAAGCTGAACGAACTGCGCCGCGACTACCCCGTGCTGACCCGCGGCACGATGGTCAACCGCTGGAAGGATGACAACAACAAGGGGTTGTTCGCCTATACCCGCACCTTGGGCGACTTCGATGCGCTGGTCGCCTTCAATACCGACTGGTCGACCAAGTCGATGAACCCCGTGGTCGGCAAACCCGACGGCACCGTCTACATCAACCTGCTCAACCCCGCCGAGACCGCCACGGTCAGCGGCGGCAGGCTTTCCATCAGCGTGGAGAGCAAGGGTTCGAAGATTTTCTTCGCCGGCACCTCCAAGTCCGATGTGAAACTCGCCTGCACCCGCAGCGCCGTGACCTTCACCTACAAGCCGAACAAGGGCCCGCTGGAAAACCCGGTCAGCAACATCGTGCTGAGCATCCGCCACGACGGCGCGGTGAATGCCATCGACTATGTCATGGTGAAGAACGGCGACACCTACACCCACGTTCACGCCGCCTCGAATGCCACCAACAGCGTGACCTTCTGGTTCCGCGACCAGAAGAATCCTCCGGTCTATGACAACAACGGCGGCTCGAACTGGACCTTTGTCACCAAGGACTGCTGGAAAACCGGGGTTAACCTCGCCTTCGTCGGCAACATCACCACCTGGCCGGTAGCCGGCGAACTTGATCCCGGCGAGGACCTGTGGATCGATATCCAGACCTGGCCCAAGCGCGCCGCCTTCGACGGCAAGGTCGTCTACTCGGCCGACGGCGGGGCCACCTGGTTCGAGGAACCCGTGTCCGCCAACGGCGAGGTCGGCAACAACGATGCCTGGAACGCCAACCTCGGTTCGTTCCCGCGCGGCGTGGCCATCCAGTACGCGGTGATGATGGAAGGTGAAAATGGCGAGGTCTGGAACAACAACGGATCGAGCAACTACTGGATCACCGTCACCACCGATGTCCCGCCGATCACCTGGGTCGGCAACAGCCACCACTGGCCGTTTAACGGCGACCTCGACAGCACCGACGACCTGTGGGTGAACATTGAATCGCGCCCGATCGGTGCCGGTCTGACCGCCGCGGTGGTGTTCAGCATGGACGGCTCGAATTGGCAGTCCCGCGCCTTGAACGCCAACGGCAGCACCACCAACAGCGACCGCTGGCACCTGAACCTCGGGCGCTTCCCAGCCGGGACCCAAATCCGTTACGCCCTGGTGGTCGGCGGCGACCTCGGCCAACAGGTCTGGGACAACAACGGAGGTTCGAACTTCCTTGCCACCGTCAACGCATCGGCCTCGTCGGTGCAGTGGTTCGGCAACGCGACCCACTTCAGCGCGCCGAATCCTGACCTCGCCATGCAGGCCTACCCGGCCGGTCCGCAATTGGTCATGACCGACCTGCGCCGCGACGTGGTGTACACGATCTGCGTCAGCACGAACCTGGTCGACTGGGTTGAGTACCAGCAGGTCACCGGCTGGTTCGATTGGCATGTCCAGTACGTCGCCACCAACGGCAGCGCCTCCGCTGCGTCCGCCCACTACTGTGTCCGCGTCGATCGCGGCATCCCGACCTCGGTCAAGGCCAACGAACCGATGGTGGTGACTGTTGAAACCGAACCCGCCGGGGGCGCCACCGCCGCGAATATCGTATTCAGTGCCAACGGTGGCACAACCTGGTCGGCCCGCCCGATGACCAAGGTCGGCGAAACCAATGGCCGCGATGTTTGGAACGCGAACCTCGGAACCCATCCGTCGGGCACGGTCATCCAGTACGCCATTGAAGTGCAGGACAACGGCGCCGCCTCGTTCTGGGACAACAACAGCGCGCAGGATTACCAAACCACCGTCGTCCCTTGATCCCTTCATCGCCGGCCCCGTGCCGGCTCACACCCAACGGGGAGGGTCCGCAAGGATCCTCCCCGTTTTTGTAACCGCACCCGCACCTCATCCACGGCCCCTTTGTTGCCGCGACGAAAGCTGTGTCCCTCGTCCTGCTGTTCACCCGGAGGGGCAGGCTCCGTCCTGACCGATGCTGAATCGACCAACCCACCGCGCGGGGCTGGCCCTTTCGTGCGGGCATGGCTTTTACCCAACGCGTTCAGGGGAACGCGTTCCACCACGGAGGTGGAGCGGCTTGCCCTCAAGCCGCTGGGTACCAATCCAGCCTTCAC
The DNA here is from genome assembly GCA_937894535.1 of uncultured Verrucomicrobiota bacterium. Lineage (GTDB taxonomy): Bacteria > Verrucomicrobiota > Kiritimatiellia > CAIVKH01 > CAIVKH01 > CALMUP01. The sequence continues at coordinate 5,730 of CALBHI010000123.1, read as the reverse complement.
CGCCCGCCGTCCGTACTCGTACACACACTCGTACACCCGGCGAAGGCGGTGTCCCCAATTCTGCCGATCCACCCGGAGGGGCAGGCTCCGCCTGCCCGATGCAGAACCGACCACCCCCCCCGCGCATGGATCCGGCCCATTCGCGCGGGCATCGCGTTCACTCAGCGCGTTCGGGGGATCGCGATCCACCACGGAAAGCCGCTGGGGACAATCCCTGCCCGACATCGCCCGCCGTCCGTACTCGTACACGCACCCATACACCCGCCTCATCCGCGTCCATCCGCGCCATCCGCGGTTGCTTTTCTTTCTCCGTGCCACGTATGCATCCGGGCCTTCTGTTGACAGGGGGGAGGGGGATGGCGCATAGTTTACTCCTTATTGAACGAGGCAACACCCGTCCGGTCGAATCCGTTATCCATGGCGCTGGCTACTCAATCGAAAATAGGTTCCCTGCTGGAGGCCACCGCGTTGTTTACCCCGGAACAGGTGGACATCCTGCTGGTGAAAAGCCGCGAGGAGGACCGGCCGATCACCGACCTCGTCATCGACCTCGGTTTCACCCGCGACGACCACTTCCTGAAGGCCCTGGCCGACGTGATGAAAATCCCGTTTGTCCGGTTGAACGGGCTGGCCATCGACAAGGCCGCGCTGGAGCGCCTGCCCACCAAGGCGGTTTTCCAGTACAACGTGATTCCGACCGCCGTCGAGAACGATGCCTTGCGCGTCGCCACCCACGACCCGTTCCTGCCCGGCCTGATCGACGCCCTGCGTCTCGCTTCCGGGATGAAGATCCGCCTCTCGCTCAGCCCGGCCAACGACATCGCCAAGGCGGCCAAGCAGTTCTACGGCATCGGCGCCGACACCTTTGACCGGATGATGCAGGACAGCCGCATCGAGGTGACCGCCGAGGACGACATCACCAAGCAGGACCTGAGCGAGCTCGACCAGGAAGCCTCGGTGGTGAAATTCGTTAACCAAATCATCTGGGAAGCGCACAAGGACCGCGCGACCGACATCCACCTCGAACCGCAGGAAATGGACCTGCGCATCCGCTACCGCGTGGACGGTGTGCTGCACGCGATCCCGGTCCCGCCCCAGCTCAAGCGGTTCCAGGCGGCCATCATCTCGCGCATCAAGGTCATGGCCAACATGGACATCGCGGAAAAACGCCTGCCCCAGGACGGCCGCATCAGCCTGCGCGTGCAAGGGGAGGAAATCGACGTCCGCGTTTCGACCATGCCCACCGTGTACGGCGAAAGTGTCTCGCTCCGCCTGCTCATGCGCAGCAGCGGCATGCTCGGCCTCGACAAGCTGGGCATGAACGAGCGCGACACCAAGATGCTCCTCAAGCTGATCACCAAGCCGCACGGCATCCTGCTGGTGACCGGCCCGACCGGCTCGGGCAAATCGACCTCGCTCTACGCCTGGCTCCACACCATCAACTCGACCGACCTGCGCATCCTGACCATCGAGGACCCGATCGAATACGAGATGGCCGGGGTGAACCAGATCAACGTCCGCTCCGAGATCGGCATGACCTTCGCGGTCGGCCTGCGCCACATCCTGCGCCAGGACCCGGACGTGATCATGGTCGGTGAGATCCGCGACAAGGAAACCGCGGAAATCGCCATCCGTGCCGCCCTGACTGGTCACCTGGTGTTCAGCACCCTGCACACCAACGACGCGGCCGGCGCGGTGACCCGCCTGATCGACATGGGCATCGAACCGTTCCTCGTCGCCTCGTCGGTCGAAGGCCTGGTCGCCCAGCGCCTCGTCCGCCGCCTCTGTCCGGCCTGCAAGAAACCGCGGCAGGTGGATCATGCGTTCCTGCAGCAGATCGGTTTCCCCATCGACCGCCTGAGCGAAGGCACCATCTACGAACCGGCCGGCTGCGAGGAATGCCGCGGCACCGGGTTCCGCGGCCGTACCGGCGTGTACGAACTGATTGTCATCACCGACGCGATCCGCCCGCTGATCGTCGCCCGCGCCTCCTCGAACGAAATCAAGGCCATGGCGCTCAAAGGCGGCATGTACACCCTGCGCGACGACGGTTGGAACAAGGTCCTCAAGGGCGTCACCACCATCGAGGAAGTCCTCCGTGTGACCGAAGAGGACGAGGCGATGTCGGGCGAGTAACGATGAAGCACCATTCAACGTCCATCACGCACCATCCACCGGCAGATTCATCGGCTATCCTTTCACTTCTCCATCACCCATCACCCATCACCCATTCCCCCCATGCCCACCTACGCCTACATCGCCCGCAGTAAAACCGGGGAGCGCGCCGAAGGCACGCTTGAGGCGTCGGACCGCCGGGCCGTGCTGGTGCAGTTGGAGCGGAAGGGGCTGGTCCCGGTGTCGCTCGCGGAGAAGGGCCTCGGCGCGCCCGCCAAGGCACCCGTGAAACCGGCCGGCAAGCCCGAGGTGAAGGCCGCCAAGCCGTCCGGCCCGCCCCGGTACGGGACCGGCCGCAAGGAGGAGCCGGCCCAGCCCTCGTTCAGTTTTTCCAGCAAGAAGCCGCGCATGAACATGCGCGAGGTGTTGGTGTTCACCCGCGAGATCGGTGACCTGCTCAATTCGGGCATGACCCTCGGCAACGCCCTGAACACCCTGTCGCGGCGCAAAACCAAAACCACGGCGGACGTGATCATCCTCGACTTGCGCGACGAGATCATCAAGGGCGCGAGCCTGTCCGAGGCGATGGCGAAATACCCCGACACGTTTTCGACCCTGTTCGTCAGCATGGTGCGGGCGGGCGAGGCGAGCGGCGCGGTGTCCGAATCGCTCGAGCGCCTGGGCAGCCACTACGAACGCGTACTCGAGGCCCGGGAAAAAGTCATGATGGCGATGACCTATCCGGCCATCGTGCTTGCCGCCGGCGTGTTCACCATCATCTTCGTCATGGTTTTCGTCATCCCGAAGTTCTCCCAGGTCTTTGCCGAGCTGGGTGCGACCCTGCCGCTGCCCACGCGCATCCTGATCGGCACCAGTTCGTTCATCATGAGCTACGGCTGGCTGATGGCCCTACTTTCGGTCGGAGGGTTCATCGCCTTCCGCCGCTACATCCGCACCCCGGCGGGGGAATTGTGGTGGCACCGGCAGATGCTCAAGTTCCCGGTGGTGCACCGGATCATCACCGCCAACGCCTTCGGTCAGTTCGCCCGGACCCTCGGCGCGCTGCTCCACAACGGCGTGCCGGTGTTGCAGGCCCTTTCCATCGTCGAGAACACGGTGGGCAACAAGGTCATCGCCCGCGAGATCCGCGAGGCCCGCGACCGGGTGACCGACGGCTCGACCATCGCCGGCCCGCTGGCCGCCGGCAAGGTCTTCCCGCCGCTGTTGACCGACATGCTGGCCATCGGCGAGGAGTCGGGCGACATGGCCGGCTCGCTCGGCCACATCGCCGAACGGTACGACGACGAGCTTGACCGCAGCATCAAGGTTTTGACCACCGTACTCGAGCCGGTCATGATCCTTTTCATCGCCGTCGGCGTCGGCTTCGTCGCGATCAGCATGTTGATGGCGGTGTTTGAACTAACCAGTGGACTGAATGTCTGAACCAGGGAGCGTATGATGAAGAAACAGGACCAACAGCAGCAACCGCAACGCCGGGACAAGACGGCGGGTTTCACCTTGATCGAAATCCTGCTCGTGGTGGTGATCATCGGCATGCTGGCCACCATTGCCGCGATCAATGTGCCGAAGTTCCTCGGCCAGGGCCGCGAGGGCAAGGCCAAGGCCGACGTCAGTTCGATCAGCACCGCGCTGCACTTGTACAACATGAACGAGGGCAAGTATCCGGCCAGCCTGTCCGCGCTGACCGAGGGCAACGACCCCTACATGCAGAGTGTTCCCAAGGATCCCTGGGGCCGTGATTACCAGTATTCGGCGAGCAGTTCGCGCAAGGGCCTGCGTTTCGAGATCTATTCGCTCGGTGAAGACGGCACGCAGAGCGGTGACGATATCGGCAACTGGAGCTCGGACGGCAAGTAAGCCGCGCCGCGGGCCGCCCGCGCCGACGGGGAACACCACGATGCGGAGCGCCCTCCATGAATCCTCGATCACCCCGGCGCGCCGGCGGAACCGCGGTTTCACCCTGATCGAAATCCTCGTCGTCGTGGTCATCGCCGCGCTGATGGCCGGCATTGCCCTGCCGGGGTTTGTCCGTTCGATGCGCGGGGCCGAACTCCGCACCGCCACCCGGTCCGTGTTGATGGCCCACAAGTATGCCCGCAGCACGGCGGTGCTGCGCCAGACCACGATGGCCATGTTGCTCGACCGTGAGCGCCGCGAACTGGAGATCATCGAACTAAAAGCGCCACCCGGTTCCGATGACCGCAACAAGTTTCTCGATGCCCGGCAGAGCCGCGATGTCGATGCCGCGCTCGGTACCGCGCCATCGGTCCCGGCCGAGGGCGAACCCGCGCCGACCATCGAGACCGAACTGGTGCGCAAACTCGGCCGCGAGGTGCGGATCGACTCCTTCCGCTCCGAGCGCGGCGGCCAGGAATTCCAGGGGGTCTTCTGGATCATGTACCACCCCAACGGCATGTCCGACGGATTTGAACTCGAACTCACCGACAACGGAAACCGCCGCGTCACCATCACCAGCGATGCGATCTCCGGCAAGGTGGAGACGGACTTTGGAAATTTCTAACGTGGCAAGCGGTTCGGGTTTCAGGTTTCGGTGTTCGGGAAAAAGAACGTGAACGACAAGGACCTCATGGCATCAGAAATTGGACGGCAGGGGCGCGAACGTCGCACCGGCCCGGTATCCTGTCCGACACCCGACACCCGACACCCAAATCCCTCCCGTGCCGGCCTCACCCTGATCGAGGTGATGCTCGCGCTGGTCATTCTCGGCATCGGCATGGTGGCGTTGGTTACGGCGGCCGGCCGGTGCATTTCGGTGGCGCGGCAGGCGAAGAATTTTGATGCGGCGCGCGAATTGCTGGCCCGCGTCGAAGTGGAACAACCGATGATGCTTGAGGAGCGGGTCGAGGACATCGCCGGTTCGGGCTCGTTCGACCCGCCGTATTCCGGGTTCAGCTGGACGCGCACCGTCGAGCCGGAGGGTTTCGAGGACGATGGCCTGTGGCGCGTCGAGACGGTCATCCAGTGGACCGAGGACCAGCGTGCGAAGAAGGAGCGTGTGGTCACGTTGATCTACTGGCCGCCCGAGGCGGAAGGCGGAGGGGGCGGATGACCGACCCCCGTTCCAGCACACGGCCTGGCCGCGCGCACGCGCGCCGCGGCTTCAGCCTGCTCGAGATCCTTGTCGCGGTGGTGCTGCTGGCCACGGCGTTCACCATCATCTGGAGCACCTTCTCGGCCACGATCGACGGGTGGCGGCGCAGCCGGGAATTCGTCGACCGGATCAGCCACGGCGATTTCGTGGTTGATCAGCTCGTGTCCTCGCTGCGATCCGCCGCATTTTTCAAGAACCGTCCCGACAAGTTCGGATTCTGGCTCGACTCGAAGGGCGGCGGCGATGCCCCGCGCGATGTGATCAGCTGGGTCACCTCCGGCTCGGCCTTCATGAAGCCGGAGGATCCGCTCGGCAAGGGGCTTCACCGCATCATGGTGACGGTGGAGGAAACGCCCGACGGCGACCCCGCCCTGGCCATCCGGGCCTTCCAGCACCTGAAGGACGAGATCGAGAAGAACGATGTCGATCCGTGGTTTGTATCCTCGCGCATCATCGGCCTCGACTGCGAGGTGTACAACTTC
>CALBHI010000122.1 GCA_937894535.1 uncultured Verrucomicrobiota bacterium | reverse complement strand
AGCGAGGCGAGGTCATACACGGCGGGTCCGAGCCGCATGCCCTGGTAATCGATGAGGGCCCAGCCACGCCGGTTGAGCAGGATGTTGCTGGACTGGAAATCGCGGTGCAGCAACACCTGCGGCAATCCGAGCAGCCGGTGTGCGACGGTTTTCAGTTCGGCGCGGATCGCCTGTTCGCGCGCGGCGTCAATCCCGAGGTGTCCGCGCAGGAACAACCGGGCGAACAGGTCGTGCTCCCATTCATAGAGCGCGGCATCGAAGGCCGGCATCAAGCGGAGGCGACGCCGCTTGGCCGCTCGCGCGCCGTCCTCGTGAAAGTCCACCATCCGTGCCAGCACCGACCGGTAGAGCGGGCTGAGGTGGGTGGAACGCCACGCCGCCGGGCGGTCCTGGACGCTCTCCTCGCCGACATCGCTGAACAAAGCGAGGTGTGCCGCGGCATCCTCGGCCAACACCTCCGGCACCGGCATCCCGAGCGCACGCAGGAACCGCGTGTGTCCGGCATAGAGGTTGTTCTCCTCGCGGTCTGGCTGGTGCCGCACCAACATGGCGGTGCGTGAACCGGCATAGATCCGGGTGAAGGAGCGGGCCGATCCGCGCGGCGACAAGGGGCAGGCGATGGTTTCGTCGCGGAACGGACGCCACCGGCGAACGAGGGCGCGTTCCGCCTCGTCCAGGCCCTCCGCCGCCCGCACGGCCATGATGCCCGCGTACCGTTGGCGCGGAACGCCGGGACCGTAGATGAACCCGTTGATGACGGCTACACCGTCGCGGTGCGCCCGGCGGGTTCGTCCGACCTCGCGTTCCGCCTGGACATACTGGGCGGGGGTCCCGATGTCGGCCCAATAGGCATCCTCGACCGGCACACCGGCAACGGTCCAGCCCTCGGCCATCGCGCGCTGGTAGGCATCGATGATCGAGGCGAACCCTTGCGGAGGCAGGTAGCGGAGGACGGCCGGATCCACGAGGTGCACACCGCAGAAGGTGTAGGTGCCTTCGGTGCGCGGGCGTTTGCTCTGGAAATCGGTGATGATGCCGCGTTCGCACTCGACGGTGCGCGGACCGCGCGTGGCCATGAGCCAGGCGGCGGCGATGGTGCGGCCCGGCCGGAAGGCGCGGGCGATGCGGCGGCCATCCACCGCCGTGGCGACATCCGCGTTGACCATCCAGAACGGTGCGCCATCGCCGAGGAACCACGCGGCGCGGGTGAGGGCGCCACCGGTGCCGAGAATCTCCGGTTCGAACGAGATCGCCACCTTGAGTCCGTCGGGTTTGCGTGCGACGAGATGGTGCACGAGGTCGTGCGCGTTGTGGTGCACATTCACCAGCACCTCACGCACGCCCCACGAACGGACCAGGGCCAGCGCGCGGTCGAGCATCGGCACACCGCCGAGCGGCAACAGCGGTTTGGGCACGATGCGCGTCAACGGCAGCAAGCGGGTCCCGAAACCGGCGGCGAGGATCACGGCACGGTCCGGCGTCTTCATCGCGCCTTCCATCCCGCGGCGATCTGCCGCCACGAGCGCCCGGCCTGGATCGCCTTGCGCACCGTGTCGGTGCCGTAGAGTTGATCAAAAAACGCCGGGCGCGAGCCTTCGGTTTTCCACAGGCGTTTCTTGCCGAGCACGGTTTGCAGGTGGATCAGCAGCGCGACCGCCGAGGCGACCGGGCGGTAGGTGGAGGGATCATGCACGACGATGCGCACACCACGCCGCACCTCGCCCTTGTGTTCGTAGACGGTGGGGTACCAACCGATGCCCGGCAGCTTCTCGCGCGTCATGGCCGCGGCGAGGGCTTCCTCGTCGAGGTCGCGCGCACCGACCAGTTCGAACGGCATCAACGTGCCGCGTCCGTAATCCACCGCCGGCCACGCCTCGAAGCCGACGGTGACCGGATAACACCAGGCGGTGTGCGGGGTGCGGATGCCCGGCGAGGGCGACACCCAGCCGTGCGCGGGCAGGGCGATCCCGGCGAACGGCACCACCTCCAGCTCCACCTTCAACCGCAACGCCTTCACCAGGGCGCGCGCCGCTTCGCCTGAAGTCAGCCCATACACCAGCGGCCCGGGGAAACACCCGACAAAACTCTCAAAGCGCGGATCCAGCACCGGCCCGTCCACCACCCCGGCCAGCGGGTTCGGCCGGTCGCACACCACCACCCGCTTCCCGAGCGCCGCCGCCGCTTCGAGCACATAGCGCAAGGTGGACACGTAGGTATAGCAGCGGATCGACAGGTCCTGCAGGTCGAACACCAGGGTGTCCAGGTCCTCCAGCATCGCTGCGGTCGGCCGCCGCGTGTCGCCGTACAACGAAAACACCGGGATGCCCCACGACGGGTGGCGCACGGTGGCGACCTCCTCGCCGGCGCCGGCGATGCCGAAGAAACCGTGTTCCGGACAGAACAGCGCCGCCAGGCCGTCACCGAACGACGCCCGCAGGCGCACCGCCGACGGACACCCCGCCGCATCCACGCTGGCCGGATGCGCGATCAACCCGAACCGACGCCCCCGCAGGAGCCCCGCGTACCGGGTGACGAGTAGGTCGACCGCCGCAAGGAAAGGGCGTTTCTTCATCGAACATCCTTTCCAATCCTTGGAAAAACTGATGGAATCATGGTGCAATCATTGGACAAAACAATGGGGTTGGCAACGGGAGTTTTGCATATGGGGTCGCGATTCGGAGGCATCATCGTTCTCGCCGCGCTTTTCACCACAGGGGCAACACGCGCCTCGACCGAGGACAACCTGCTCCGCAACGGCAGCTTCGAAGATCCCGCCCCTTCCGACAACCTCAACGATGCACGGCATTGGTCGTATGCCGAACCGGATGAGCACGGCGACGCGTGGGGCAGCGCTTCGCGCGAGCAGTGGCGCGCGGCGGACGGCCAGTACATCGGATCGGTGCGCGGCCTGTGGGCCGACCTCGGGTCCCGTGGCGGGGTGTGGCAGGAAACCAAGGCTGAAGCAGGCCAGGCCTACCGGTTCAGTGGATGGTTCTATTGCGACCCGGAATGGATGGCCGGCACCCAGGACATT
>CALBHI010000121.1 GCA_937894535.1 uncultured Verrucomicrobiota bacterium | reverse complement strand
GGTCGGATTGCAGGCCGGCACAATTGATGAGGTGGCGCGTACGGAACTCGGCCCGGTTGGCACACTGCACGGTGATGGCGTCGGGGGTGGCGACAATGCCGGTCACCCGGGCTCCGGTGTGAACCTCGCCGCCCTGCTGGCGGAACAACTCGGCCAGTTTTCCAGTCACCTCCTTGAAATCGATGATCCCGGTCTGCGGCACCCACAGCCCGGCGATGCCCGCACAGGCGGGTTCGATGGCGCGGATGCCTTCCGGATCCAGCCGGCGAATGCCTTCGAGGCCATTTGCGCGCCCGCGCTCCTCCAGCGTTGCCAGCGACGGCAACTCATCCTCGCGGGTGGCCACGACCACCTTGCCGCAGATCTCGTGTTTCACGCCGTGCTCGCGGCAGAAGTCCAGCAGCATCGAGCGTCCGCGCGTGCAATTGGCGGCCTTCAGCGAACCGGGTTTGTAGTAAAGGCCGGAGTGGATCACCCCGCTGTTGTTGCCGGTCTGGTGCGCGGCCAGGGAGGATTCGGCCTCCAGCACGGCCAACTTCAGGCCGGGCCGGCGGGACAGGGTCCATGCGGTGGCCGCGCCAACGATACCGCCACCCACTACTACAATGTCATAGGTTGTGCTCATCAAGGCGGGCTAATCTCCGACAGCCCGTGCTTTCTGTCAATGTCCGCTTCATCCCCGCCGATGCGCGCAGGCATAACTCCCGCTTGCGCAGGCGGCCCGGCTCCGACTACACTTTCCGCCCATGAACCACGACGGATCCATCTGGGACGGCACCACCAAGGTCGATGACCACCAGCAGGGGTTCACGACCCAGGAGCTGCCGGCGACCGAGGAGACCACCGCCAGCAACAAGGGCATGTCCCAGTTGGTAGCCAATTACCGGTCCATCCTCGAAGCCAACGCCATCTACTATCCGGTGGCTTACCGGTTCGTGAAGGAACTTGGCCGTGGTCGTCAAGGGGTGGTGTACCTGGGATTGCGGCAGGGCGCGCGGGGTTCGGTCACCCGCCATGCCATCAAGGTGTTCGATCCTAGCATCTACCCCAACGCCAAGAAATACTGGACCGACATGGGCCGCATTGCCGTCCAGACCTCCAAGCTGCAAACGGTCAAAAGCCCCAACCTGGTCGCCCCGGACATTTACGAGGAATACAACGGCATCGGCTATGTGCAGATGGAGTCGATCACCGGGGTCGGCCTGCGCTACCTGCTCGACGGCGCCCACCTCGAACGGGCCCGCCAGAACAGCAAGCCGGAGGAGTGGGCCAATTTCACCGACGTGATCTTCCGGCTCAAGGACGGCCGCGTAGCCATCCAACCGGGCGTCGTCATCTACATCATCCGCCGCGTCCTGCGGGCCTTGGAAGGACTGCACGAGGCCGGATTCATCCACTGCGACGTCAAACCGGCCAACATCATGATCGACCACATGGGGTATGTGAAGCTGATCGACTACGGGCGCGCCACCCTCAACAACGAAAAGGTCTCGTTCCTGCTGGGCACCCCGGTCTACATGGCCCCGGAAATGCACCGCCGCGAACCGGCCATGATCGCCTCCGACATCTACACCGTAGGCCTGGTCATCCTGGAGATGCTGCGCGGCGAACCCCTCGTGCCCAAGCCGGGGTTGCCCGAAACAGAACTGATGAAACTCAAGATGGGCCTCGCCGCCCGGTTACCCGACCTGCTGCCCGAGCACGTCAAGCGCAACGAGGTCTTCGTCGGGGTACTGCGAAGATTTCTTGACCCGGACCCTTCACGCCGGTATGCAAACGCACAAGAGGCAGAATCAGGGAAACAGGGTCTGATTCTG
>CALBHI010000120.1 GCA_937894535.1 uncultured Verrucomicrobiota bacterium | reverse complement strand
GTCTGACCCCTTTTTTTTTTTTTTTTACCGGGCGGGTGGTGCGAGAGCAGGTCGTAGAGGCGCTTGTAGTAGCCGTCGGCGGCCATCAGCGCGGCGTGCGGGCCCTGCTCGACGATTTCGCCGTGGCGCATCACCAGGATCCGGTCGACGTGGCGGATGGTGGAGAGGCGGTGGGCGATGACGATGCTGGTGCGGTTCTTCATCAGCTTCTTCAACGCATCCTGGATCAGCCACTCCGTCTCGGTATCGACGTTCGCGGTGGCCTCGTCGAGGATGAGCAGGATGTCCGGGTCCTGCGCGATCGCCCGGGCGAGGGCGAGCAACTGCTTCTGCCCGGTGGACAGGCCGGCTCCGCGCTCCTGCAGCACCGCGTCGTAGCCGCCCGGCCGCTTCTCGATGAAGGTGTGGGCGTTGACGTACTTCGCCGCGGCGACCACCTGATCGCGGGTGATCGACGGATCGAACAGCCGGATGTTGTCCTCGATGCTCGCCGAAAACACGAACGGATCCTGCAACACGATGCCGATCCGGCGGCGCAGGTCGCTCTGCCGGTAATTGCGCACGTCCTGTCCGTCCACCCGCACCACCCCGCGCTGCACGTCGTAGAAGCGGGAGACCAGGCTGATGATCGACGACTTGCCGGCGCCGGTGGCCCCGACAATCGCCACCGACTCGCCCGGGGCGATGTGCAGGTCGATGTCCTTGAGCACCCATTGTTCGTCGTTGTAGGCGAACCAGACGCGTTCGAACGATACCTCGCCGCGGAAGGACTCGAGCAGGGCCGGGCGCTCCGGATCGAGCACCTCCTCGGGCACGTCGAGCAGGGAGAACACCCGCTCGGCCGAGGCCATGGCCGACTGCAGCAGGTTGGACTTCTCGGACAAATCCTCGAGCGGCCGGAAGAAATCGCGCAGGTAGGCGAGGTAGGCGATGAGCACGCCGATGGTGATGGCCGGATCGCCGGCGAGCAGGGCGAACCCGCCGATGACCAGCACGAGGGCGAGGGTCAGGGCATTGAGGATTTCCGTGGCCGGGAACGAGTAGCTGAACCAGGCGATGGAGTGCAGCAGCGCCTCGCGCAACCGGTGGTTGTAGTCGGCAAACCGCCCGCGGGTGTGCTCCTCGCGGTTGAACAACTGGATGGTCAGCATGCCGGTGATCATTTCCTGCAGGAACGCATTCATCGCCGAGGTGCGTTTGCGCACCTCGCGGTGCGCGCGCCGCACCTTGACGTTCAGGAAGACGAGCAGGCCGAGCAGCGCGGGGAACAATACGACCAGGATCAGGGCGAGCCGCGGGCTGAGGAACACCATGTAGCCGAGGATGCCGATGATGGTGAAGACGTCCGCGGCGAGGCCGACGATACCGTCGGTGAGCAGGCGCTGGATGGCATCGACGTCGGATCCGACGCGGGTCATCAACCGGCCAACCGGGTTGCGGTCGAAGTAGCGCAGCGGGAGGCGCATGATCTTGCCAAAGATGTCGGCCCGCATGTCGTAGATGATGCGCTGTCCGATCCAGGTCATCACGTAGCCGTGCAGGAAGCGCAGGATGAAGACCAGCAGGGCAATGGCCAGGAAGACCCAGGCGAGGCCGGTCAGGCCGTCGATCCGTTCTGCGGCCGGCAACGCCACCGCCGGGGCCATGTACCGGTCGATCGCCTGCTTGACCAGCAGCGGCAGGCTGTTCATCAGCAGCGACATCGGGATGACCAGCGCGAAGGCGATCAGCATGCGGCGCCGGTACGGGCGCACATACTGCACCATGCGTTGCAGCAACCGCCGGTCGAACAGGCGGCCGGGCACGTCGGACTCGACATGGTCCATCATGGTGCGTCCCCCTCCAGCCGCGCCTCGAGCCGCTGCATTTCATCCTGCTCGCGGTAGTAGCCGGGCCGCGCGGCCAGGTCGTGGTGGGTGCCGTCCTGGGTGATGCGTCCGTCCTCGATGACGATGATGCGGTCGCAATGCTTCAGGGTGGAAACGCGGTGGCTGACCAGGATGGCGGTGCGCTGGCGCAGCACCGGCAACAGGCCGGCGAGGATGCGCGCCTCGGTCTGGGTATCGACGGCGGAGAACACGTCGTCGAGGATCAGCACGACGGGGTCGAGGGCGAGCGCGCGGCTGATCGCCGTGCGCTGGCGCTGTCCGCCCGAGAGGGTCACCCCGCGTTCGCCGAGCATCGTCTCGAACTTCTGCGGGAACCGCTCCACGTCCTCGCGCAGGTGGGCGATGCCGGCTGCCCACAGCACCTTCTCCTCGCGTGCGGTTCCGGCGTCCGGGGCGGTGTCGAGGCCGAAGGCAATGTTGTTGGCGAGGGTGTCGGAAAACAGGAAGGCCTCCTGCGGGGCGAGGCCGATGCGCTGACGCAGGACCGAGAGCGGGAAGGCCTTGATGTCGTGGCCGCCGAGGGTGATGCGGCCTTCGGCGGGATCGATCAGCCGGCAGAGCAGCGAGACGAGCAGGGTCTTGCCGCTGCCGGTCGGGCCGGTGATGCCGAGGACCTGGCCGGCGGGAATGACGAGGTCGATGCCGCGGAGCAGATCGCGCCCGCCTGCGGCGTAACGCACCCCGGCCAGGCGGATTTCCCCGGGCACGAGGTGCAGGCGCGGGTCGGTCAGCACGCCGTCGCGGATGTCCGGCCGCGCGTCGAAGATCGTCCGTACGCGCCGCCAGCTCGCGATGCCGCGCTGGAACAGGTTGCTGGTCCAGCCGAGGGCAAGCATCGGCCAGTGCAGGATGACCAGGTACTGGTTGAACTTCACGAAGTCGCCCAGGCTCAGCGAGCCCTCGACGACGCGGCGTCCGCCGGCGAGCAGCAGCAACAGCGTGCCCATGCTAAACATGAACACCATGAACGGCCAGACCGGTTCCTCGACGCGGGTCAGGCGCATGTTAAGGCGGATGAACGCCTCGTTGAGGGCGCGGAAGCGGTCCTTCATGCGGGCTTCGATGCCGAAGCCCTTGACGGTGCGGAAGCCGCCGAAGTTCTCCTGGCAGAAATTCGAGATGGTCGAGAATTGCTCCTGCACCTCGTCGTAGCGGGAGCGGATCATCCGGATCAGGATGAAGAAGACGATGCTGATGACCGGGATGATGGCCATGACGACGAGGGCGAGGCCGGCGTCGAGCGAAAACATGATGCCGAAGGCGACGGGGAAACCGATGACGATGCGCGATCCCTGCAGCAGGCCCTGCCCGATCATGTCCTTCACGGAGAACAGGTCGGACGACATCTTGGTCATGATGTCGCCGGTGCGCTCGCGCTGGAAGAAGCCGTGGTCCATCCGGGTCAGGTGGGCGAACACGGCGCGGCGCAGGTCGTGTTCCACCCGCTGGGCCAGCCCGAGCAGGATGCGGCGCATGAAAATCGAGAACAGCGAGGCGAGCAGCGATACCCCGAGCAACAGGCCGGTCATCCGCAGCAACCCCGGACGATCCAGCGAACCATCCCCCAGCGCATCCACGATATCGCCCAACACCTGCGGGGCATACATTGTGGCGGCGATCGCCCCGATCACGCTGAAGAATCCGAAGGCCGCCGACCGCCAATAGCGGAGGACATAGCGGTACAGGGGCGTGGTGGTTTCGTTCATGGGTCCGTATACCATGGACCAAAAGGCCCGGTTTCGCAACGCCGCGTTCGGTCATTCCCGCCCGCCACGTCGGCCCGGCAGCACCCAACCACCAACCAAGGGGGACCTTGTTAACGAGTCCGCAAGGGGACCTTTTCATCGAGTCACGACACGGCGCGGCAGACCGATTGTAAATCACCACGGATGGCGGTAAGATCATGGGAGGCGGAAACCATGACGGCGTCCAACATCCATATCGGCATCTACAGCATTCCCGAGGCGGCGCGGCTGACCGGGCTGGGCGAAAGCCGGGTGCGGCGCTGGCTGACCGGTTATTCGTACACTGCGGCCGGAGCGAAACGGAAAGCCCGGCCGGTGTGGTCGGGGCAATTGGCACCGATCCGGGGCCGCCGCGCGGTGTCGTTCCGCGACCTGATTGAAATGAAGTTCGTCGATGCCTTCCTGCGTTCCGGTGTATCGTGGAAAACCATCCGTGATGTGCAGGAGCTGGCGCGGCAACAGTTCCACTTCGACCACCCCTTTTCGACCAACCGGTTCCGCAACGACGGACGCCATCTGGTGATGACCGTGCTGCAGGGCGATCACCAGGCTAGCCTGTTTGATCTTTCCACGCGGCAGCAGTCATTCCTCGAGGCGGCCGATCCGTTCCGCGAGGAACTGGAGATGAACGAGCACGACGCGGTGTGCCGCTGGTGGCCGATGGGACGCCAGCGCTATGTGGTGCTGGACCCGACGCGGATGGGTGGCCGCCCGATCGCCGCGCGCTCCGGTGTACCCGTCGAGGTGCTGGCGGGCGCGGCGGCCTCGGGACTGGCCGCCGACGAGGTCGCCGCGACCTACGACTGCCAGATCGAGGAAGTGACCGACGCGCTGGCCTTTGTTGCGCCCGCGGAGGCCGCACCGTGAACCTCCTGCTCGACGCTTCGCTCCCGCCGCGGCTGGCCCGTGCCTTGCACCAACTCGGGACCCCGAGCTTCCGCGTGGACCACGTGCGCGATGCGCTCGGCAACGATGCCTCGGACCAGCATGTCGCCGATTTCCTGCGCGACCACGATACGACAGCGCTGGTGGGCATTGATCTGGGCAACACCGAAACCCCGCACCGCCTCGACAACCTGGCCGCGCTCGGCGCCCGGGTCGCCCTGCTCCACCGCGACTGGCTCACCGTCTCGCCCTGGGACCAGGCCTGGCAACTTGCCGCCGTGCTGCCGGCCCTGCTCCGCAAACTGGAACGCACCCCGCCCCCGCACGTTCTCCTCGTGCCGCGACACGGCCAGGGCCGAATCCGGAAGGTGGCATGAAGCACCGGGCGTTATGCTGCGCGCTGTTGCTGACCGGTGCCACCCTGGCGGGTTGCGGCCGCCGCGAGTCACCCCCGCCGGCCGATGCCGCGCAGCGGGATCACGAATTGCGCCTGTTCCAGGAAGGGGTGCGCACCGTGCAGGAGCGGTATGTCGATGTCGACCGGGTGCACCTCGACAACCTGATCTCGAACAGCATCAAGGGCATGGTCGCGGAGATCGACCCGCACGCGACCTTGCTGTTCAACACCCCGCCTAGCGCCGGAAGCGCCGTCATTCCCGACGATGTGCCGCTGGTGGAGTTGATTGATTCCGAGGACCGAGGCATCGTCGTGGTGAAGGTGTACGGATTCCAGCCGCAAACGCGCAAACAGGTGCGCAACCTCGAACCGGCTGCGCGGGCGCGCAAACCGGCGGGCATCCTGATCGATGCCCGCGGTGCCGCAGGCCTTGACTACCAGGCGGCGGCCGACCTCGCCACCTGGCTGCTTCCCCGCAACACGACGGTGGGTGCGATCCTGCACAAGCAAGGCGAAGCGCCCAAGGCCATCACCACCCGCCGGGCCGCGGTGTGGCCATCGGTGCCGGCTTTGGTGCTGGTGGACCGTGAAACCGCCGGGCCGGCCGAATGGCTCGCCGCCGCCCTGCAGTTTCATCACCGCGCCCAGCTTGCCGGCGAACCGACGCGCGGGCGGACCGTACTGCAAACACCCGTTCCCCTTTCCGATCAGTGGACCGTCCTGCTCACCACCGGAAGGGCCCTCAACCCGGATGGCCGCGATATCACCGGATCCCCCCTGACGCCGGACCTCCCCCTTTCACCCGATCCCGACAACAAGGAAAACGTGGACTGGTTGTATCTGCGCGGCCTGGAATGGATGAAGGCGCAGGTCGATGGCGGGAGCACCCGGGATTAAGCGCCATTGCCGGACACACCCGGCGCAACCGGCAGGTGACCGTGGCGGTCAGGGTTGGTAACGCCAGGCCCAGACGGCGAGCAGCAGCCACCCGCTGATCAGGAACAGGCCGCCGAGCGGCGTGACCGGGCCGAAGACGCGCACCCAGGCCAACCCGGTCAGCTCACGTGTGGCCAGCAGGTAGATCGATCCCGAAAACAAGAGGATGCCGGTGGCCACCAGCACCGCGCTCCACGCGAGCCAGGCGGACGGCGCGTGGCGCATCCACCAGGCGATGATGAGCAACAGCAACGCATGCATCAATTGGTACCGCACGCCGGTTTCGAACGAAACGAGCTGGTCCGGAGTCAGCCGGCCCTTCAACCCGTGTGCGCCAAACGCCCCGAGGATCACGCCGAGGGCCCCATAGAGGGCCGCGATCAAGGCCACCTTCATGGCGTCTCCCGGTTGAGCAACGCGTCCAGTTCGCCCGGCTGGTCGAGGTGATGGATCGCACGGAGCACGTGGTTTGCGTCGAGTATGAACAAACCGATCCGGCCGGGCTCGCGCGGGTAGGTGGCGGCGAAGGATGGATCGGTGGCGAGCAACAGGGTGAACGGCAGCTTCCGCATTTTCGGCAGGGCAAACAGGCGGGTGATGATCGCGGGCATTTTCTCGATGTCCGCGATGTACACCATCGCGCGGGTGTCGAGGAATCCGGCGGGCTTCGCGGAGAGCCAGTCGTTGATGCGTGTCGAGACCTCTTTCTCCGCAGCGATCACCACGAAACGCGTTTCGGTGCGCAGGGTGTGGTTGGAACCGAATTGATCGGCCAGGGCGAAGGGCGGGAAGGCGCGACCGACCACGGCCTGATCGGCACGGGCGACCGTCGCGGCGATGATCAGCAGGCAGCACACGAGGATCCTGTTCATCACGGCACCTTGCCGCAGCGATGACGGAAACGCAAGAGCGCGTGGACTCCGCCTCAGAATGGATCGGAGAATTTCGGATCCGTGACCAGGGCCGGATCGGTCAGCGTCTTCATGAAGGCGACCAGCGCGGCTTTTTCCTGTGCGGTGAAGTTGGGGCGCCGCACGACCGGGGGTTGTCCGGGGCCGCCGGGTTGGGTCAACGGCGGACCGAGGTTGGCGTTCATCACGACACCGGTGCTGTAGTGATCAACCACGTCGTCGAGGGTGGCGAACCGGCCGTCGTGCATGTACGGCGCGGTCAGTTCGATGTTGCGCAGCGAGGACATCTTGAACTTGCCCATGTCGGCGGCCTGTCCGGTCACCCCGCCGACGCCGGGATCGATGAAGGGAAATTCGAGTCCGTTGTTCTCGATCCGGGCACCGACGAAATTGGGACCGCCATGGCAGGCCGCGCAATTGCCGCGCGGGCCGTTGAAGAGTTGCTGGCCCTGGGCTTCGAGGGGTGTGAAGTTGGTGAACCCGACCGGCACGCCGGCATCGAACCGGGTTTGGTAGGAAACGATTGAACGCACGAACTGCGACAGGGCGCGGGCCACCCGCACCGTGGTGATGGTCGTAGTGCCGAAGGCGTTGGAGAAGAGGGTCTGGTAGTAGGTGTAGCCTTCGAGGCGCGTCACCAGCCCGGTCAGGGTCATGCCCATTTCCACCGCGTGCTGGATGGGTTGGAGCACCTGCTCCTCCAGCGTGGCGGCGCGTTCGTCCCAGAAAAAACTTCCGCGCTGGTAAAAGCGGGCGCTGGTGAGCCCCATCGAATTGCGGTCGGTCAATCCGCCGAGGAACCCGGTGCTGAAGGTGCCGGGATCGCTGAACCCGTGTTGCGGTTGGTGGCAGGATGAACAGGAGATGGCGTGGTTGGCGGAGAGTTTCACCTCGTAAAACAGGACGCGGCCGAGCGTCGCGCCGTGATCGGTCACGGGATTGCCGGGCGGGGTGTTGTCGGTTGCGGTTACCGCGGGAGCAAGCAGGTGGGCGGGCAAGGGCGGGTTGGCGTAGGCAAAGGGAGTGGCCGGGAGGTCGAGCACGCGGGCAACGCTGCTGTCGGCGACGACTCGGACATAGCGGCCCGGGGCCGGGGAAAGCGCATCATCCGCCAAGGTCGACGAGCCCGAGCCATCAAGCGCGGTCAGGGAGCCGGCGGTGACCCATTCGCGGAGCTTGGTCGAAACCTCCACACGCCAGTAGGACTGGCCGAGGGATCCGTCATCGAGCACCAGGCGGAAGTCCGCGATCGCGGGCGACTCCAGGAGGAGGGTGGTCTGGGCGGAAACGTTTTGCATGAACAGGCCCGACCACATGAATCCGGCAAGAACCAGCAGGGTATGTTTCATGGCCGTACAACGGGAGGCGTCAGGGTTTATTGCCGGGTGACGCAATTTTATATTCCACCCCGGGCACCCGAACGGGCGGCGGACGCGGGTCGCTGTCCAGGGACTGGAACGTTGCGGCGTCCGGATGTCCAGACCTTGGAACGACCGGCCGTCCCGGCGCGAGATCAACGGCGTGGCACCTTCCCGACTGGCGGGGCTAGGGTGATTGGACGCGGTAGAACAGCCGTGGTGTGTTGGTGTCGATGGGCAGGGTCGCGCGGAAAAGGGCGCTGCCGGGCGGCGTTTCCGGGACGAGGTTGATCCATTGCCACTGGCTGGCCGGCGTGAACAGGTTGGTGGTGGCGTAAACGGAGAAGGTCGCGCCGGTGACGCCGCCAGGGAAGTCGACGGCGAGGGCGCCGGCGGGGCCTCCGGTGGGACTGCGAACGAGGGTCGCGAGGGTGACTTCGTTGGTGGAGCGAATCAGCTCGAAGGCACCGATGTCGCGCGGGAAGTCGCGCATGAATCCGCGCTGATCGAATGATGGATCGGTCAGGAAAACGGCGTTCACCGCCGGGCTCCATGGATACAAGGCCCGCGTGAGGGTGCGCCCGCCGTAATGGGCCAGCGGGGCAAGGCCCGGGTCGGCAATCCCGACGAGGTTGCTGTTGATGCCGTTCACGAGTCCGCCCGAGCCCCCGGTGCCGATCAGGTTGTAGGCGGAGGCGGCGTTGACCGATGAAGGCCCGCCGATATCCGAAGGCGCACCGATGCCGTCGGTGTTGGCGGCCACGATGCTCGACTCCAGCGTGGAGGGCGCAGCACCGGCCTCGTTGTACAGCGCGCCACCGCTGGCCGAGCTATTGCCGGCAATCGTGCTGTATAGGATCCAGTTGGTCCCACGGTTCGCTATCGCCCCACCCGCGACGCCGGCCGAATTGCCGGACAATGTCGAGGTGATCACGCGCAGCGTCGCGTTGCTGTCCACGAAGACAGCACCGCCGGACTGGCTGGCCGTGTTGCTGGCGAGGGTGGCAACACTGAGCGAGAGCGTGCCCTGGTTGAAGACCGCGCCCCCGTGATCGGCCTGTCCGCCCATCACGGTAACGCCTTGGAGGACGAAGACACTGCCCGGGACCACGCGGAAGGGACGCATGGGCGTGGGACCGCTCGGCCGGATGATCACGCGCTGAGCGAGGGTGACCGCCCGGACGAAACGAACCGATAGGTTGGTGACCACAATCGCGGTATTGCCGTACAGCGTATCGCCTACCTGCGTTAACTGGATCGTGCGCCCCGCGAGGTTGGTGGAGATGTCGACAATGCTGCTGGTGTAATGCAGCGCCTCGCGAAGGCTGGTCCCGGTTCCGAAGCGCGCGTCGCTGGTGACGTCGAACTCGTCGTTGGTCGTGGTCACCAGCGCGGACTCGACGGCTACCAGCTCGTAGGCCCCGGCATCGGGTGCGCCAAGGCTGACCCGAGCCTCCCCTCGCTGGTCGGTGGTGATGCCGGCGAGCGGCGTGCCGAGATTGACCGCCGGACTGTTGCCCTGCAGGGCGACGGTCGGCGTAGGCCCGCCATTGGCGAGCGACAATCCTTCGAGCAACAGTGCAGGCGCGGCGAGGCCCGTGATGTTCCCGTTGATGCCGTTGGTGATCCCGGCGGTGTTGCCCGTACCGAATACATTGCCTGCGCTGGTCGGTGCGAAGGCACCGCTGAGTTGTACTTCGATCGCATCGGGATCGTTGCCCGCCACGATCGAGTTCTGGATGGGCACGATACAGTCGTAGAGCCGGAACGATCCTTGCGGCCCGGAATTGGCGGTGACGGTGATATGCTTCAATGAATTGGAGATGGCACCGATGCTCATGGCGCTGCCGACGCCGGCTGCGGTATTGCTGACCAAGGTTGAATTTTCGATCTCGAACAGGGGCGAACCGCCCCAGACCTGGATCGCTCCGCCCTCGGAGGTCGCTTCGTTGCCGAAGAAGGTGCAGCGCCGAACCACAAGGGATCCCAGGAAGTTCCAGATGCTGCCTCCGTTGTCGCCGTAGCCGCCGGTCAGCGTGAGATCCTGCAGCGTCAACTGCCCGCCCGGCTCGATCAGGAAGTGCCGCTTCTGCGCGGCCGACGCCACGGCGAGGGTGACGCCCGGCGCGCTGGCCAGACCGTTGATCGTAATCTCGCCGGTCACGCGCAGGGCACTGGGATCGGCGGCATTGGTCCACCCGGTGTCGAGCACCACGGTCTGGCCGGCCAGCGCCGGGGCGAAGGTGATCGTCTGCGGACCACCGAGCGCCTGTGCATAGATCAGCGCTTCACGCAGGCTGGTGCCGGTGCCCTGCTCGTTGTCGGCATTTCCGTCGTTTTCGTCAACCGTGGTCGAGACAATGAGTGGATCCCGCGGGATCAGTTCGTACGCGCCGATGTCCGGGATGGCATGGCGCGCCACGCCTCGCTGGTCGGTGATCAGGCCGGGAAGGACAACGCCTGCCTTGTGGGCCGCGCTGGTCGCGGTAATGGGAAAGGTCGGCGTTGGTCCGCCGTTGAAGCCAAACGGGCCAAGGCCGGGGTTGAAGAACAGGTTGCCGACACTACCCGGCAGTAGCACAATATCCGAAACATCGGTTACGATGCAGTTCCGGACCAGCGCATTCTTTTGGCCGGACGATCCGATACTCGAACCCAAGGCGAAAGCCGAATTGAAGGCGAAGGTGCAGGCGTCGAAACTCATCGACCCGGCCGTGTTCCATACGCCTCCGCCGTAGGCGTTGGGTGCCGTATTGTAGGCAACCGTGCAGTTGGTAAGCGACATCACCCCCTGGTTCATGATGCCGCCGCCGCCCGCCCCGAATCCTTGCCCGATGACCGACGTGTTGGAGACAATGGCGCTGGATGCAACCACGAGGGTTCCGTTGTTGTAGAGGCCTCCGCCACCGCGACCGCTGTAGCCACCGGAGAGTATGCAACGCTCGACCACGAGTGTGCCTGCGTTATGGGCCAAACCGCCATGTTGATCGGACGGACTGACCCGGCCACCGCTCAGGCGAACATCCCGCACGGTAAGCGCGGCCCCGGAGAACACGCGGAACAAGCGTAGATCCCCGCCGATGCCCCGGCTGATGGTCAGGGTTCCCGTGGTGGTGTTTTCGATCGTCACATCGCCGCGTATGGGCAGCGCGGTGCTACCGATCCCCCCGTCGCCGACCTGTTGGAGGGCGATATTCGTTCCCGCCAGATGCGAAGCGAAGCGAATGACCACCGGACCCGGTTGGTTGTTCGCGGCGTTGACGGCGTCGCGCAGGGTCACATTGGTGCCGAGCGTGCTGATAATCACGTTGGTATTGAAGCCGGCGGGATCGCCTGCGGAGGTAACGATCACGGTGGACGTGGCGGACAACGAGAAGAACGAAACGTTGCTCACGCGCTGGGTCGCGGTCGCGCCGCCGGTGGCCGCGGTGAAGCCGATCCACGCCTGGTTGCCGAGCACGGCGCCCGGAATATCCAGAACGAAGTTGGTGGTAAACGAGGCGCTCGTTGCCAGATTGGTCATCGTGACGACAAGTTGACCGCCGAGATAGGTAAGATTGAAGCGGATGGGATCGCCGGAGGAAGGATTCGCCGGAGCCGTGTTGATGTAGGTGTTGGTACCCAACCCAACACCGCCGGTGGACACCTGAATGCCCGGCCCGCCTGGCGCGGGGGAATAGATATTGATCATGAAGGCGAAACTTGGACTGATGCCGATGTAACCGAGTCCGCCACCGCCTCCGCCCTGCGCGGCTACGCCGGCGGGAGCATTCTGCAGCACAAAGGCGACGCCATCGGCCCCGCCTCCGCCGACATCCAGATAGTCGAACGAAGCCTGGAACGCATTGATGTCCTGCTTGAACAGGTACCATGCGCTGCGGGACTGTTCGATACCGCCATCGGTCAGCGTAAACGTACCGTTGGTCAGTTGCGCGCCCCCGTTCAGTTGCCACGAAAAGCGGTCGGCCAACGTTCCATCGTTCACGATGATCAGGAAACTGGTGTCGGTGAAATTGTACGCGTTGAATGCGCGCACGATGACCGGATACAAACCGCTGGGAACGAGCGGGATTCCGGAGAGCAGGCCGTTCGTCGTGAGTGTGAGGCCTGCGGGCAAGGGGCTGACGAGCAGGAACGAGAACGGCAGTCCGCTGTTGGCCGTGAACTGAAAGTTGTTCGATTGCCCGACCAGGAAGATGGTCGACGTGGGCGACGTGAAGACCGGCGTATAGGTCGGGAGCTCGTAGGCGCCGAGATCGGGTGCCTCGTACCGCAACTGGCCGCGGGCATCGGTGGTCAGGCCGGGGACGGCGAAGCCGGCATTCACCGCGGGACTGCCAATGGGCAGGGCCATGGTTTTCACCGGGCCGCCGTTGGTAGCCAGGACGCCGAGCATGACATTGGTGTTGCCGATGAAGTTGGTGCCGGTGGTGCTCAGGAAGCCGGTGAGGTTCGCGGGGATAAAACTCATCGCGTTCGAATCCCACCGGTCATTCTCGACCACCAGATTGTTTTCGAGGGTGTTGGCTAGACTGCCGCCAACGTCCAGCGCGAAGGTCTCCGGAAGCACCTGGATGTTGCGGGCAACGGTGCAATTCACCATCCGCATCGAGACGCCGAGCGGGTTATCGACCGCCGATCCGTAACGCGCGGCGTTGCCGGTCAAGGTGACGTTGGTCAGGCCGAGCGTGCCGCCGTTGAAGATCGCGCCGCCACGGGCGATGGGGTTGGTGGCGCTATTTCCCTCGAAGGTTGAATCGACGATCGACAGGGTGCCATCGTTCAGCACCGCCCCGCCCCGCACGGAACTGCGCAGGATGTTGGACTGGAAACTGCTCGCCGCTATGGACAGCATACCCGCATTGACCACGGCCCCGCCACCGGCAAAGGTCTGCGGGACTAGGAACTGGCCAAAAAACGCCACCTGGTTGTTCCTGAACACGGAATGGGTGATACGTGCCAGCCCGTTGGTGGATTCGGTGCCGATGGCCGGCCCGGAGTATTCCGACGTATTGCTCTCAAAGGTGCAGTTCGTCACGTACATCGAGGCCCCGGCCGTACTGAAGATCGTCCCGGCATTCTGGCCGTTGTTGAATCCGAAGAACGATCCGCGCGCGATCAGGCTACCGGCATTAAACACGGCGGCCCCATAGCCGAGGTCGTTGGTATTGCTGATGAACAGCGAGGAGGCGACGAACGAGGTCATGGTAACCTCGTCGAGGGTCAGGTTTCCTGCATTCCAGAAACCGCCGCCGTTGTTGGCCACGCCACCGCGCAAGGTCAGGCGCTCGACGCGTACCGTTGCGCCGGACGCGACATCGAACAGGCGGAGCAGTCCGGAGGCGCGGACGACCAGGCCGCCGGCCGGGGCGACGAACTCGATGTTCGAGGTGATGCGGAGCGCGGTGGGGCCGCCGTTGTTGCGCGGCGAGCCGTGGGGATCCATCGTCGAGTCGGACTGGATCAGTGCGATGGTCGACCCGTTCAAGGCGGAGTCGAATACGATCACCTCATCCCCGGCCGTGTTGTTCGCGGCGTTGACCGCATCGCGCAAGGTCACCGTCGGGCCGAGTGTGCCCACGGTGACGGCGGGATTGAACCCCGCCGGGTCGTTGGTGCTGTTGACCGTGATGGTGGCGGCGTGGGCGGAAGCCATCAACCCCAACATGCCGGCAACCAAGCCAACATGACGAAATGCGTCCTTGCAACGAATCATGATCAACCCCCGTGACAGCTAACCAAAACCGAACCGATTGGACACCGGCATACCACTTAAGAGGTATGCGAATAATCATCCGTGACGAGGGTGTCAATTTCAATCGGCATCCAAGCTGCCGAAATCAATTCGGGCAGGCGAGCTTGACCTTTCACGGCTACAGAAATCCGGTTTTGGGGTATGGTACGCCCTCCGGAGGAAGTATGCGGTTCAATGGTTTCCTTGTCATCGTGGTGGCCTTATCGAGCCTCGGTCCAGCTTGGTCCGCCACCCACCTGTTCGTCAGTGAATACGGGACCGGCAACCTGCGTTCGTTTGATCCGACCTCCGGCACGTCCAATGCGCTGCCCGCCCACTACACCCCGGTCGGTGGCAATACGAGCGGCGCGGACGGCATGGTGACCGATGCGCAGGGGCGGCTCTATGTGAACCGCGGCGACGGGACGATTTTCCGGCGCAGCCTCGATGGCAATTCCTTTTCCGTGTTCGCCGACCTCGGGGTGGAGTACCTGCTCGACCTGACCCGCAACGACACCCACCTGTTCGCCGCACAGTTCGGCGACAATGTGATCCACCGCATCGCCCTCGCCGACGCCACCACCTCGACCCTCGCCGGACCGCCCGGTTCCGACCGGTTCGATGGCGTGCGGATCGGCCCCGACGGACGCCTCTACGCCGTGGACAGTTCAAATGGCGCCATCTTCGCCTACGATCTGACCAACAGTACCTGGTCCACATTCCTGACCGCCCACCTCGCCGGCGATGCCTCGCAACTCGCCTTCGGTTCCGACGGCCGCGTTTTCCTCAGCCGCACCATCGGCGGACAGGCCAGGATCTATGCCTATACCCTCAATACGCCCGGCCAGTATGCTTCGGGCCTGAACGCCGGTTCCGCCACGTTGATCGGCTCCTACGGGACGTCCGGTGCCGCCACCGGCATCCGCATCGGACCGGACAATCGCCTGTATGCCAATGCCTTCAACGCCGGCCAGGTGTGGCGATCGAATGTCGGGATCACCGCGATGGAAGGAACTCCTTTTATCACCGGCCTGAGTGAACCGGGGTCGCTGTTCTTCGAGAGCGAGGAGGAAATACCCCTGATCCTCCTGATCGATTTCGGCGTGACCAACCACCCTTCCCCCTCCCCCGACCTCAACGGCAACCGCTGGAACAACCTCGGCACCGACATCTCGACCGCCCCGACCGGCGGCGTGAGCAATCTTCTCACCACCACCAACAGCCTTTCCGGCATTTCCATCAGCGTGGCCGGATTCGGTGCGGGCGCGAATACCAACGGCGCGACCACGCCCGCCTCCGCGCTCGGATCCCTCGCCATCACCCATGCCACCCGGGACAGCTTCTTCGTGGCTTCCGGCAACACCGCCCGCGTGGTCTTCAGCGGCCTCGCCACCAACCGCACCTACCGTATGGA
>CALBHI010000119.1 GCA_937894535.1 uncultured Verrucomicrobiota bacterium | reverse complement strand
ACGCCACCACGGAAATGGCCGCCGCCCGCTCAAGGTGCAACCCGCCCTTGAACAGGACACCCTGCCGCGCCGCTCCGCCGATCGCCGACAGGATCGAGGCCGGCGTGCTGATCACCAGCGCGCACGGCGACGCCACCACCATCACCGTCATCGCCCGGTAAAACACCTCGCGAAACGGCGCATCCCCCACCACCAGCGGCACCACGATCAAGCCGAGCACAAACAGGATCACCCCCGCCGCATAGACCTGCTCCGCCTTGTCGAGGAATCGCTGCGTCTCCGCCTTTTCACTCTGCGCGTGCTCGACCATCTGGATCAACCGGGCGATCGCCGAGTCCCGCGCCAGGCGCGTCACCTCCACCTCCAGCCCTCCAGACGTGTTGATCGTGCCCGCAAATACCGGATCCCCCACCCGCTTGGTTACCGGCATCGATTCGCCGGTCAGTGACGCCTCGTCCAGCGCGCTCTCCCCCACCACGATGGTTCCATCCAGCGGTACCCGCTCTCCCGGCCGCACCAACACCCGGTCACCCACCAGCAGAGCGTCAATCCCCAGCGTCACCAGCTTTCCATCCCGACGCACCAAGGCCTCGGTCGGCCGCAATTTCATCAACGCATGAATCGCGGTGCGCGCCCGCTCCATCGCCGCCTGCTGCAACACATTCGACAATGCGAACAGGAACAGCAACGTCCCGCCCTCCAACGGCGCCCCGACATAGGCCGCACCTAGCGCGGCGAGGATCATCAACAAATCAACATCCACCGTTCCTTCCCGCAACGAGGCCCACGCCGATTGCACCCCGAACCATCCGCCCGCGAGATAGGCCACCAAAAATGCCACCGTCGCCACCACCGGCGGCCACCCCACCCCCGGAGCCACCGCCCCGATGACCAAAAACACCAGGGTCGCCACCGTCAACAACACCTCCACCGGACTCGCCAGCAACGACGACCACCAACGCACCGCTCCGCCCGGCGCCTCCGGCATCCGCCACGGCGCCACCTTCACCCCCTCGTTCAGCAGCCGGTCCAACACCTCCTGCTCCCGCACCTGCGCTTCGTCAAACTGCACACTCATGACCCCGCCAATGAACGACGCGCTCGCCCGCCGCACCCCGGGAATCGCCTCCGCCCGTTTCTCCAACCGGACCGCACACGCCTCGCACGCCTTGCTGCCGATCTGGAACAGGCACCGCTCAAAGCGCTGCTTCAGGTACGGCTCCATCCGTTCCAGCCGCCGCACCACCTCCCGCTCGGAAATACGCGCCGGATCAAAGGCCACGTGAAGCTGATGCGACACCGGACACAGGTCCGCCTCCAGAATCCCCTCCACCTTGCAAATCCCCGATCGCGCCAAGGCCTCCGCCGGGGTGTCCAGCCGTTCCGAATGATCATGCGTCGCCATCCCCCCATCCTGACACATTCCAACGCCACGGCAATCAGGCAAACCACGAAAACCTCAGGTTTCCCCCGAAATGCACCCGGATCCCCTAAAAAGTAAAACGTTATACTTGACGCAGATCCGCCCGCCTGTTAAACCGCTCCAACAAATCCGGAATGGAGTAGCCGGTAGAGCAAAAGGAATCTGCAATGAAAAAAGCATGGTGGGTAGCGTTGATGGTGGTGATGGGACAGGCCGCGATGGCCTTTCCGACCTGGATGGGCACGTACGGGATCTACAAGAAGCACGACGACCGGGCGAATCCCGGCCTGTTCTCGATCATGATGAACCAGGATTACGTCGGCTTGCAGGCCGAGGTCGGCGTCCAGGTCAACGGCGGCAACTGGGTCATGTACCCGATGAAGTACGTTGCGAACATCGAAGGCAACTCGTTGTGGACCTTCCTGCCGTCCTTCCAGTTCCCCGGCGGCGCGACGGTGAAGTATTTCTTCCACGGCTTCGACCGGTGGGGTGGCCACATCTGGGACTCCCGCAACGGCCTGAACTACGAGTTCACCACCTCCCCGACCCCGGAGATCCCGGTGTCCCGCATCGGTGACAGCATCGCCCCCGGCGATTACACCAACGCCACCGGCATCACCTGGATGCGCCCGTGGAACATGGACCTCGACATCAAGATTAAGAACCTCGGCACCCCCGAAGCCATCGGCATCGTGTGGACCTGGAACAACTGGACCGACCACCGTGTCGCCTCCGCCACCTACGAATCCGACCTCGGCAACGGCTTCGAACAGTGGGGCGTGAACCTCACCCCCGCCGGTTTCGAATACAACCACCGCAGCCTCGGCTTTATCCGCTGGTTCCCCGCCGGCTCGACCAATGTCATGAACGTGACCAGCGGTCGCGTCGACCTGACCTACGCCATCTTCTACCGCGTGAACGGCACCTGGTACTGGGACAACAACGGCGGCAAGGACTACCGCCTGACCATCGGCAATCCGGTGAACCCGAACGATACCGACAACGACGGCCTGCTCGACGCCTGGGAAATGGAATACTTCGGCAACCTCGGCCAGTCCGCCACCGACAACCCGGATGGCGACGGCCAAATCGGCTTCCCCATGGCCAACATCATCGAGATGGCCAACGGCACCAACCCCAACGTCGGCGAAGACACCAGCGGCCGCGGCGTGCGCCTGATCTGGGCGAACGCCTACCCCTCCAAGGGCGGCACCGTCACCCTGTCCTACGGCATGGGCAACCAGGGCAACCCCCTCTTCGGCAAACCGATCTACGCCCACGTCGGCCACAACGGCTGGAAAAACGTCTACCAGACCGCCCAACTGACCGCCAACGGCCAAACCGGCCGTTTTGATGTCACCATCAACGTCCCGGCCGACGCCACCGAAATCAACGTGGTGTTCACCGACAAGGCCGGTTCGTGGGACAACCACGGCGGCAAGGACTGGAAGATTCCC
>CALBHI010000118.1 GCA_937894535.1 uncultured Verrucomicrobiota bacterium | reverse complement strand
CGCCCAAGGCCGCCCCGGCCCCGAAGCCGGCCGCGCCCGCCGCCGCCCCGGTGGTCGGCAAGAGCACCGCGTCGGTGCCCGCCGCCCCGTCCACCCGCCAGTTCGCCCGCGAAATCGGCGTGGACATCAACGATGTGACCGGCACCGAATCCGGCGGCCGCGTCTCCATCGAGGACGTGAAGCGCTACTCCCGCGAACACCGCAGCTCCGGCGGCGGTGGCGGACCGCTTCCGGCCACCCTGCCCGACTTCACCCGCTTCGGCGACATCGAGGTCGAACCGCTCTCCAACGTGCGCCTCGCCACCGCCCAGCACATGGCCGTGTCGTGGAGCAACGTGGTGCATGTCACCATCCATGAGTCGGTCGATATCACCGAGATCGAGAACCTGCGCAAGGCCAGCAAGGCCAAGGCCGAAGCCGCCGGGGCCAAGCTGACCCTGACCGCGTTCCTGATCAAGATCCTCGCCTCCGCGCTGAAGAACCACCCGAAGTTCAACAGCAGCCTCGACCTCGCCAACAACCAGTTGATCTACAAGAAGTACGTCAACGTCGGCGTGGCCATCGATACCGACCGCGGCCTGCTTGTTCCGGTCATGCGCAACGTGGACGGCCTGAACGTGATCAAGATCGCCCAGGAGCTCGGCACGTTCGCCGACCGCGCCAAGGCCCGCAAGATCGGCCCCGAGGACATGGCCGGCGGCAGCATCACCATCACCAACATCGGCGCGATGGCCGGCCAGTTCTTCACCCCGATCGTCAACTTCCCCGAAGTGGCGATCCTCGGGGTCGGCCGCGCCACCCACCAGCCGGTGCTGGTCAACGGCTTCTTCCAGCCGCGCCTGATGCTCCCGCTTTCACTGTCGTTCGACCACCGCGTGATCGACGGCGCCGACGCCGCGCGCTTCCTGCGTTGGATCACCGACGCGATCCAGCAACCCGTTCTTCTTTCCCTGGAGGGTTAATCCGTGACGACCACACATGCACAAATCGCCGTGATCGGCGGCGGACCGGGCGGCTACCCGGCGGCTTTCCTCGCCGCCGACATGGGCTTCCAGGTCACGATGATCGAACTCGAGGACAATCCCGGCGGCGTCTGCCTCTACCGCGGCTGCATCCCGTCCAAGGCGCTGCTGCACGTGGCCCGCGTGATCGATGAATCGCGCGAGGCGACCGAGTGGGGCCTGACCTACACCGAGCCCAAGATCGACCTCGACAAGATGCGCACCTGGAAGAACAAGGTCATCTCGACCCTGACCGGCGGCCTCGGCTCGCTGAGCAAGGCCCGCAAGATCACCTACGTCAAGGGCCGCGCCTCGTTCAAGAACAGCTCCACGCTGAAGATCGTCAAGAAGGACGGCGAGGAAAGCGAACTGACCTTCGACTACGCCATCGTCTCGACCGGCTCCCGCCCGACCGTCCCGCCCGTGTTCGCGATCAACTCGCCGCGCGTGATGGATTCGACCGGCGCGCTGAACATCGAGGACATCCCGGCCCGCCTGCTGGTCATCGGCGGCGGCTACATCGGGTGTGAACTCGGCAGCGTCTACGCCGCCCTCGGCAGCAAGGTCACCATGGTCGAAATGACCGCCGGCCTGCTCCCCGGTCCGGACCGCGACCTCGCCGACGTCGTCTCCCGCCGCCTGCACGAGAAGTTCTCCGAGGTGCTGGTCAAGACCAAGGTCCTGTCCCTCGAGGACACCGGCTCCGCGGTCAAAGTTACCCTCGAAGGCCTGCATGTGAAGGAACCGGTGCGCGAGTTCGACCGCGTGCTGATCTCCATCGGCCGCCGCCCGAATTCCGACGGCATCGGCCTGGAAAACACCCGCATCCAGCTCGATGAAAAAGGCTTCATCAAGGTGGACAAGCAGCGCCGCACCGCCGAGCCGAACATCTTCGCCATCGGCGACATCGCCGGTGAACCGATGCTCGCCCACAAGGCCTCGCACGAAGGCCGTGTCGCCGTGGAAGCCATCGCCGGCCAGCCCTCGGTGTTCGATCCGCGCGCGATTCCCGCCGTGGTCTTCACCGATCCGGAAATGGCCTGGTGCGGCCTGACCGAAAACCAGGCGAAACAGGATGGACGCACCGTCAAGATCGTGTCCTTCCCGTGGAAGGCCTCCGGCCGCGCGACCACCCTCGGCCGCAACGACGGACTCACCAAGATGATCCTCGATCCGCACACCGAGCAGATCCTCGGCGTCGGCATCGCCGGCGTCGGAGCCGGTGAACTGATCGCCGAAGGCGTGCTCGCCGTGGAAATGGCCGCCCGCGCCTCCGACCTCAAGGCGACCATCCACGCCCACCCGACCCTGTCCGAGACGATGATGGAAGCCGCCGAAATCTTCTTCGGCCACGGCACCCACTCCATCGGCAAGAAGTAAACCCCGGAACCATCCGGTTGCGAAAACGCGCAGGCGCCTCACAGCCCTGCGCGTTTTTCATTGGGTGGGAGCCGCGTCTACAAGGGCCCGGACTGGAACCACGAGGAGTAGATGACCTTGAGTCCGGGTTGCGTAGTCCCAATGTGGTAAAACGCATTGGGCTTCCCGTCGAGGTTCAACAGCACGTAGTTTCCCGGCGGGAAGAAAAAGACCGCCCGATCGCTCGGACCGTCGAGTTTCCTGCCCGGCCAGGTGTAGCTAACCACATGGGAACCCGGCAGGTCATTGACCACCACGACCACGGCATACCGGGATAACAGACCCGCTGCCGTCGGAGCCGCGGCCACCGGCGCACAGGTAAGCCACATTGCCACAAGCGCCACCAACCCTAGGGACAACCAACGGAATGGGATCATACTCACCTCCTCTACGTTGAACCCATTAAACATAATCCGCCTCCCCCGGGCAATGAATCGGATGTTGAACCGGAACAACAGGTGTTGGTTGAACCTACCAAGCGTTTATCGCTCTGGCCAAGCGGACGGGCCACCGAGCCGACGAAATACACATAAACATATAATACACAACGATTTGCGGCGTATAAAACTTGCTATTCGCGCAGATGGGATCACGATGGCATCAACAAAGAAGGAGTGCTGCCATGTCATTCAGTATTACCGACCGTTGCACCGCGTGTGATGCCTGCCGCCCCGTTTGCCCGACCAAGGCGATTGTCAAAGCCGAGCCGGTGTACCAGGTGAAGAAGGATGCCTGCAACGATTGCTCGAACGTGATGGGCGGTCCCCGTTGCATTCCGGTGTGCCCGGAAGCCGGTGCGATCATCCACATTCCGCACCGCTAACCGCGGTCAGCCCAGGGAATGTTCGGCGTCGGGATCTGAAACACATCCCGGCTATTTCGCCTGCGCTGCGCGTGATGGACTCGACCGCTGCGCTGAACATCGAGAACATCCCCGCCCGCCTGCCGTTCATCGGCGGCGGTTACATCGGCGGTGAACCCGTTCCAGCGACAAGAAGAACGACGGGACGATTCCGGAAACAACAAGGCGCAGGCACCCCCACGGTCCTGCGCCTTATCCCCTTTCAACACGCCCGTTTAGCGCGCGATCAACCGGGACGCGCGGCGACGAAGCAGGCTTAGTCCCAGCACACCCGATCCCAGCAACAGCAGGGTGGCTGGTTCCGGAACGACGGTCAGCGTGACATCTTGGCCACCGTTGTAGGAAATGGCCAGGATCACACCCGCGGCGGTAAGGGTATCGCCCTCGTCGAGACCGTTGAAGGTGCCGGTATGCGCCCCCTTTACGATGGTGAACACCGCATTCACCGGCACACTGAACTCATACCCATCCAGGAAGATCACCTCAAGGTTCGCACCTTGGTTGATGAAGGTGCTTCCATTGTTCATAAGAACCTGGTCATACGAAAGGCCGGCCACCAACCCGGCCAGCTCGATCTCGAGAACGGAGTTTGCCTCCAGGGTCAAATCCGTATCCAAGGTCATCAGGCCCGGACTGTTTCCCGGGGCCAGCCGTGCGTCCGCTTGCAAGGTCATCGCGCCGGATACCGTCCCGCTTCCCGTCAGCTTTTGGCCGCTGCGAAGGGTCAACGCGGTTTCGACGGCAAAGGTAGCCCCGGCTTTGACATCAATGACCGCCGAATTGCTGATCGATCCCGATGCGCTGACCAACAAGGTCCCGGACTCGACCACGGTATTTCCGTTGTACGTGTTGTGGTTGTCGTAACGCACCACCCCGCCTCCGGTCTTGGTCACCCCGCCATCGCCGGACAAGACACCCGAGAAGGCCACCGTGCCACCCGATGCCGCATGCAGGGTTGCACTCCGGTTTTCCGCGGACATGCTAACCTGCCCACTGAAGGTGTTCACCCCGCTGGAGTTTAGTCCACCAATGGTGCGGTTGGCGTTCTCGCCAGGGTTGACTTGGATATCCTGAGCAACCGTCGTTCCGCCATCGGCATCCGCAATGAACAGGCCTGCTGCGACGGAAGGTGTCGCGCCGAACCCCAGAAACACCGTTTGTCCCGCGGCGGACACCGCAGCGCCCTCCTTGATGTGCAACTGTCCGGATTCAATGGACGTGTAGGCGGCATAAGCGTTGTTGCCACCGAAGCGCACCGTGCCAGGCCCCCGGATAATAACGCCGTGATCTCCGGTGATCGTACCATTGAAATCCACCGTGCCGCCCATCGCGGCGCTCAGCGTCGTTGCCCGGCTCCCTTCGGTGCCACGGACGATGTTTCCGTTGAAGATGTTGGTGCCGCTGGTGTTCATGCCGCCGACGATCCGGTTACCGCCGGTGCCGTTGCCTCGGTTGATGTTGATGTTCTTGTTGACCACCGTTCCCCCATCCATGTCGGCAATATAAAAGGCCGCGGTCGTGTTGGTGGTTCCGCTGGATCCAATACCCATCGACGCATTGGCATTAATCCCATCGATGCTACCGCCCTCCAGCAGCCGCATCTGTCCGCTATCCACATTCACATTCGTACCCTTGACTTCACCACCAAAGGCAACATACCGGTCATCACTCCCGCCGGTGATTACCAAGGTGGATCCACGGTTGCTGACCATACCCATCAGGACAATGTCCCCGTTGTTGGCCTGCACCAGCAAGGGGTCGTTGGCGAAGGTGTCATCGCCGCGAATCTGGTTCATGATGGTCTGGACATTGGTGCTCCAGTTGCGGATCACCGGATCGGTCCCGCCGTTATCGAAAAACGAAATACGCGCTCCGCTGATCACAAAAGACTGCGCGTTGGTGAAGATGAACCGGTGCGTGTCCAGATTGGCAGTAATAAAGGGATCGGTGCGCGTACCGCCGGTAAACACCTGAATGCCGAAAACCTGTCCGTTGACGTTACCGGCCCAGTTCCCGGTATCATTCGCGTTGCTACTGGCCCCCAGCCCCGTCCACGTAAAGGTTGTCTGGCCCCAGCTCTCCAACCCGGAGCACATAAGTGCGGCCATAGCACCCAAAAGGGTACCGACCCGAATACGGCGCATCGTTTTTTTCATACGCTAACAACCCCCTTGTGAATTGTTAGGCGAATGTTAGAAAGCACCACGGTGCCTGTCAAACCTATCCAGAAGAAGATCACCGTTCTCCGCACGTGGGGTGTAGCTCGCATAGGTGTGCTCCACACGCTGCCCATCCTGGCAGGTACACACAAGCCAGCTTCACTGATTAACCCCTTATCATCATGCGCTTACACTCCAGACCTTATTGGCGAGGCCGGGACGCCTGCGTTTGATCATGAGCAGACAGGAAGGAGTACCTGTATGTGATTCAGCGTGGCCGACCGTTGCTCCACGTGTGATGCCGGCAAAAATTGCTCGAACGTGATGGGCGGTCCCCGTTGCATTCCGGTGTGCCCGGAAGCCGGCGCGATCATCCACATTCCCCACCGCTAACCGCGGTTAGCCCAGGGAATGTTCGGCGTCGGGCTCGGGAACACAACCTGACGACTTGACCTGCGCCGCGCAGCCCTCGACGGCCGCTTGCGGGA
>CALBHI010000117.1 GCA_937894535.1 uncultured Verrucomicrobiota bacterium | reverse complement strand
ATCGCCGCCGCAGGCCTTTTCATCTTCGGCCTGAAGATGATTGGACCGCCCAAGACGGCGGTGAAGGGCAAGTTCATCTCCGCGCTCGGCATGCTCATCGCCGTGGTAGCCACGCTGGTCGATCGCGAAGTGATCTCCTATTCCATGATCATCGCCGGATTTGTGATCGGCTCCCTCGTCGGCGCGATGGCGGCGCAACGGGTGAAGATGACCTCGATGCCGGAAATGGTCGCGCTCTTCAACGGCTTCGGCGGCCTGGCCAGCCTGTTGGTCGGTTGGGCGGAATACCATCACAACTACAAGCTCGAGCCCGGGGCCATGTCGGTCTTCACCATGGTCGCCACCTACCTCGCGGTTATCATCGGTGGCATAACCTTCACCGGCAGCATCATCGCCTATGCGAAACTGGCCGAGAAAATGAACAGCAAGCCGATCCTGTTCAAGGCCCAGAAGCCGGTGAACGCGGGCCTGCTGGTCGCCTCGATCGCCGTGCTGGTGCTGGGCAGCATCGCCCCGGAGACCACCTACCCGCTGTTCCTGGTCGCCGTGGTGATTTCCCTCATCCTCGGCGTCCTCGCCGTGATCCCCATCGGTGGCGCAGACATGCCGGTGGTCATCTCGTTGCTCAACAGCTATTCCGGTCTCGCCGCCTGCGCGGCCGGTTTCGTGATCTTCAACAATGTGCTGGTCGTCGCGGGCTGCCTGGTCGGTGCCAGCGGCATCATCCTGACCCAGATCATGTGCAAGGCGATGAACCGCTCGCTGAGCAATGTGCTCTTTAGCGGTTTTGGCGCGACCTCCACCGCAGCGAAGTCCGGCGCGGTACAGGGCGAAGCCAAGCCGATCACCGCGGAGGATGCCTATTTCATCCTCGAAGCAGCGCGTTCGGTCGTGGTCGTGCCCGGCTACGGCATGGCGGTGGCCCAGGCCCAGCATGTGGTGCGCGAACTTGGTGATGCGCTGGAGAAAAACGGTTGCGACGTGAAATACGCCATCCACCCGGTCGCTGGCCGTATGCCCGGCCACATGAATGTGCTGCTCGCCGAGGCGAACGTCCCGTACGAACAACTGGTCGAACCGCCCGACGTGAACCCGGTCATGGCCACCATCGATGTCGCCATCGTGATCGGTGCCAACGACGTGGTCAACCCGGCCGCCCGCGAGGATGCATCCAGCCCGATCTACGGCATGCCGATCATCAACGTCGATGAGGCCAAGACCTGCTTCGTCCTGAAGCGCAGCATGGCGTCCGGTTTCGCCGGCGTCGAGAATCCGCTGTTCTTCAAGGACAATACCCGCATGTTGTTCGGCGACGCCAAGGCCATGGTGACCGCACTGGTGGGACAATTCAAAGATGCCGGCTGACGCGGCCAGCGGATCATGCGGCTGGATGATCAACCGCCGGGTTTATGCCGATGCCGATGCGGTCGCCCATGCTGTTGCCAACGCCTTGCTGGCGCTGTTTGATCAGGCCGCTTCCGCACCCAACCAGCCGATAGGCGTCATGCTGGCCGGTGGACGCACCCCGAAAGCGGCTTACAGCCTCGTCGCCAGTTCCGGCCGCCGCATCCCGCCGAATCTCACCGTGATCATCAGCGATGAGCGGTGGGTTCCGGCTGACCACCCGGACAGCAACCGTTTGATGATGCAGTCGTTTTTTCAACCCGTCCAGGCCACTCCGGAGCAGTTGCTGATGGTGAATACCGCCCTGCCCCGCCAGGAAAGCGCGGCCGACTTTGGTCACCGCCTCCAACAGTATTTCACCAGCGGCGGCACGCTGGAAACCGCGTTTCTCGGCCTTGGTGCCGATGGCCATACCGCCTCGCTCTTCTCCGCCGAGGATCTCGCCCGCGCCGCCCGGCAACCGGCCGTTGATGTCGATCGTCCCGATGGCCGTATTGGCATCAGCGCCTCCCCCTCGGTTATCCGGCATGCCACCCGGATCGTGTTCGTGGTTACCGGAGCCGACAAGACGGATAAGACCCGCGCCCTGCTCGCCCACCCACGCGACGTGATCGCCGGCCAGGTCGTATGGAACCATCCGAACGTCGCCGTCTGGATGGACCGCGCGGCCGCCGGATGAGCCCGTACAGTCGCGCGTTTCGCGTACCGCTGCACTGTACGGCTCCGGTTGACATTCCCGGTCCGGCAGTATTTAATCCCGAACCATGAAAATCCACACCTTCACCGCACTGCTATTGTCGTCCGCCTTCTCCGCGACGGTCGGCGCGGACACCATCAAGATCGCCTCGGTCAGCCCTCTTTCCGGTTCCCAGGCCGGCCTCGGCGACATGATCAAACTCGGGGCCCAACTCGCCATCGAGGAGGCCGCGCCCTGGTTCAAGGAAAATGGGTTCAACCTCGCCTTCTCCCCGCAGGATGATCAGGCGTCCCCCGACGTCGGGGTGGCCACCGCACGCCGCATCGTCAACGATCGGGAAATCCTCGGCGTCATCGGCCACCTCAATTCGGGTGTGGCCATTCCCGCTTCCGAGGTTTACCGCGAATACCAATTGGCCATGGTTTCCCCGGCAAATACCAACCCGCAGATTACCGAACGGCGTTACCCGAACGTCAACCGGATCTGTGGCCGCGACGATGTGCAGGGGCCGGTCGGTGCGGAATTCGCGGTGAACGAACTCGGCGCAAAACGAATCTTCGTGGTCCATGACAAGACGACCTATGGCCAAGGGGTAGCCGAGGCCTTCCGCACCCGCGCCCTCGCCCTCGGTGCCGAAGTGGTCGGTTACGATGGCACCGAGGAGTTGTCGAATTTCAGTTCGCTCATTCTTCGCATGCGGGTGATGAAACCCGATGTGGTCTATTTCGGCGGCATCTACGACCGCGGCGGCGTGCTGTTGAAGCAAATGCGCGAACGCGGCATCACCGCCACCTACATCGGCCCTGATGCCATGGACTCCTCCGAATTCGTCAAGATCGCCCAGGATGCCGTCATCGGTGCCTACTATACCACCGTGGCCGGCCCCGCCGACCAGTTTCCCGCCGCCCGTTCCTTTGCGGAACGGTTCAAGGCCCGCTTCCAGAAGGATGCCGAATCCTACGCACTGTACGCCTATGATTGCGGCAATGTATTCGTCGCCGCGCTGAAAAACTGGATCGAGCAGAATCCCGGCAAGACGCCATCCCGAACCGACGTTGCTCAAGCCGTGAGGGCGGTCACGATCGACGGTATTACCGGGGCCATCGCGTTTGACGACAAGGGCGACCGGGTCCGCTCGGATTACTACATTGTGAAGTTTGAAACGGCCTCGTATCCGGGCACCACGGTCAAGGCGATCACCCAGACCATCGAACCCGCACCCTGACGCAAGCGCCCGCCGCGCCCCCTGACGGAGGAACCTGGATTGGACGGAGCGCTCCTCGATATCCTGCCGAGCATCATCCTCGAGGGGCTGCTCGTCGGCTGCGTCTACGCCATGATCGCCCTCGGGTACACCATGGTGTACGGCGTGCTCGGTCTGATCAACTTCGCCCACTCCGAGGTGTTCATGATCGGGGCCGTTACCGGCGTGGAAGTCTTCCGCTACCTGTCGCCGCACATCGACAATCCGTTCGCCCTGCTTGTGGTCGCCATCCTCACCGCCGGTTTCGTTTCCGGGGCCACGGCGGTGACCATTGAACGACTCGCCTACCGCCCGCTCCGGCGCCGCGGCTACACCAACCGCCTGGTACCGCTGATCACCGCCATCGGCATCTCGTTTTTCCTGCAGGACCTGGTCCGTTTGATCGAAGGCCTATGGCACGGCGAGTTCTACATGAACTACCCCAGCCATGCCGAACTGGAACACACCCTCGTGCTTCCCATGGACATGACGCTGCAGGTGAAGGGCTTGATCACCATGGTGGTGACCCTGCTGATGCTGGGCGGCCTCTGGTTCCTGGTACAGCGCACCCGCCTCGGCAAGGCCATCCGTGCGGTGGCGCAGGACGCGACCACGGCGAGCCTCATGGGTGTGAACCCCGACTCCGTCATCGCCCGCACGTTCTTCATCGGCGGCTTCCTCGGCGGCGTGGCCGGCGTGCTCTTCGGTGTTTTGTACACACAGGTAAATCCATTCTGCGGCTTCATCCCCGGCATCAAGGCCTTCACCGCCGCCGTGCTGGGCGGGATCGGCAGCATTCCCGGCGCGATGATCGGCGGCGTCATCCTCGGCCAGCTGGAGACGCTGGGCGGCTTCTACCTGCCGTTTTTCACCGATGGCGCCATCGGCACCGAATACAAGGACGTCTTCGGTTTCGTGATCCTCGTGCTCTTGCTGCTTTGCCGTCCGCAAGGCATTTTCGGGAAGGCACAGAAGGACAAGGTATGAACCGCGCTTCGGTCCAGTCGTTCCTCTATCCGCTGTTGACCTTCGCTTCGGTCGGATTGCTCTGGCTTTTTCCCGATACCACCATCCTGCTCGTTCCGGTACTCGGCGTCTTGTTCGCCGGAACGCTGATCCGTCTCCACCGGTGGAGCCGCTGGTCATCGATGGCCTTCGTCCTGCTGATCGGCATCCCCGTGGCCGGCCTTGAAAATTCGTTCCTGTTCGAGCTGTTCATCCAGATCGGCATCTACGCGGCTCTCGCCCTCGGTCTCAACATCGTGGTCGGCATGGCCGGGTTGCTTGATCTTGGCTACGCCGCCTTCTTCGCCATCGGGGCCTATACCTGGGCCATCTTCGGCTCC
This sequence comes from uncultured Verrucomicrobiota bacterium, assembly GCA_937894535.1. Classification (GTDB taxonomy): domain Bacteria; phylum Verrucomicrobiota; class Kiritimatiellia; order CAIVKH01; family CAIVKH01; genus CALMUP01. The sequence continues at coordinate 1,237 of CALBHI010000117.1, read as the reverse complement.
CCGCAGGCAAACCAGTTTATCGACGGCGGTCACTTCCCCCTGCCCGGTTGGCCCTACTTTTACCTGTTCATGGCGCTCGCGGTCATCACCGCCGCCCTGGTTGGCGTGCTCATCGGCCTGCCTGCCCTGAGGCTGCGCGGCGACTACCTGGCCATCGTGACGCTGGGTCTTGGCGAAGTCGTGCGCGTCCTGGCCAACAACCTTGACCACCCGGTCAACATCACCAACGGACCAAAAGGTATCTCGCCGGTCGAGCGGCCGCCCGTGGACTGGATCCTCGCCATCACCGACCGCCTCGGCCTGACCCTCCAGACCAACCACGCGGTGGCCCTGTTCTTCTATGGCCTCGTCCTCGTTGTCATGCTGGCCATCGTGTTGATCAACCGCCGCCTCGACCGCTCTCGGTTTGGCCGCGCCTGGGTAGCGATCCGCGAGGACGAGATTGCCGCCCGCTCGATGGGCATCCCCCTGCTGCGCACCAAGGTACTGGCGTTCGCCACCGGTGCCGCCTTCTCCGGCGTGATGGGCGCCATCTTTTCCGCCAAGCAACTCTTCGTAAGCCCCGAGTCGTTCACCCTTCTTCAGTCGATCACGATTCTCGCCATGGTCATCCTCGGCGGCATGGGTTCGATCCAAGGCGCGCTGCTCGGCGCCGCCGCCGTAACCCTGCTGAACATCGAGGTGCTGAAGTCGCTGTCCGAAGGCCTAAACCACCTGCGCCAGACCGGATTCGTGCTGGACCTCGGTTTCGTTGAATACAACTTCGCCAACCTGTCTTCGCAACTGGAACCGGCGAAATACGAGCGCATGATCTTCGGCTTGATCATGGTGCTGATGATGATTTTCCGCCCGGCCGGCCTTATCCCGGAAACCCGCCATAAGCTGGAGTTGGAAGCGCGTGGGAAAGGCAAGGCATCATGAGCCTGGTGATCCGCGATATCACCAAGCGGTTCGGCGGCCTCGTGGCCGTGGACGGCGTGGACCTGGAAATCCAGCGCGGCGAGATCTTCTCCGTGATCGGCCCGAACGGTGCCGGTAAGACCAGCCTGTTCAACGTGCTGACCGGGGTGTACCGGCCGGATCGCGGCACGATCACCTGGGAGGGCCGCCGCATCTCCCACCTTGCCCCCGAGTCCATCGCCCGGCGCGGCGTGGCCCGTACGTTCCAGAACATCCGTCTTTTCGGGGCGATGACCGTCTTCGAAAACGTCCTGGTCGCCCAGCATAGCCATGCCTC
>CALBHI010000116.1 GCA_937894535.1 uncultured Verrucomicrobiota bacterium | reverse complement strand
TGCACCGGCGACCATTACCCAGATGGCCCCCCCAAGGGCAACCAGTGCGAGCAAGATCGCCCCCACCTTGTGCATCGACTCGTTGCGCTGGCTCGCGGCCTTGGCGTGCATCGTGTACACGGGCGAGCGGGGCAGTGTTTTCCGCCGGTTGTAACGATTTTGTTGTTCTTTTTTCCTGGACGAAAACAGCATGCGCATCACCCCGGTTCCTATCACACGATCAGTGAGCCGATGTGTAACACGATCCCGTCCATGGCGCAACGAAGACGCGAAAAAAAATTACGGGGCGAGCGGCTGCCGGATGATCATGTCGCAGAGGTCGGCAAAGCTGATCCCCACCGCCTTCGCGGCCTTGGGCAACAGGCTGGTTTCGGTGAAGCCGGGAATGCTGTTGAGCTCAAGCACGAAGGGTTCCCCCTCGTCGGTCAACCGGATGTCGACACGTCCAAGTCCGCTGGCTTTCAGCGCCTCGAAGGTTTTCCAGGCGAGCGCCTGGACCAGGCGGGTGGCCGCCTCATCGATCGGGGCAGGACAGAGGTATTCCGTCGCCCCCTTGGTGTATTTGGCGCGATAATCATAGTAACCGCCCGGCGCCCGGATCTCGACGACCGGCAACACTTGATCGCCGACGATGCCCACGGTCAGCTCCCGGCCGGGAATGTAGGCTTCAACCAGCACTTCATCATCGTGCACGAGGGCATTCTCCATCGCCGTTGTCCAGGTGCCTTCTTCCATGACCTTGGCCAGGCCGATGCTGGATCCCTGGCGTGGAGGTTTCACGACCACCGGCAAGGGCAAGGTGCGCGGTTGTCCGCGCCGCAGCACTTCGTAGCGTGCGGTGTTGACGCCGTATTGCTCAAAACACCGCTTGCTCGCGATCTTGTCGAACGCGGTCCGGCTGGATGCCGCATCCGACCCGGTGAAGCGTATCCCGTTTGCCGTCAAATACTGTTGCACCCCCCCGTCCTCGCCGTAGGTTCCGTGCAACGCGATGAAGGCGGCATCCACGCCCTCCGGAATCGGAAAATCCTCGCGTTGGACATCCACCGGCGTAACCCGGTAGCCCTTGCTTTCCAGAGCCGCGGCGATGGCCCGTCCGGAAGAAAGCGAGATTTCTCGTTCCGCGGAGATTCCGCCCATCAGTACAGCGATGTGTTTCATGCGTCCGTCCCTCTCTTGGTAATTCCTGCCCGTGATCCTACATGATGGGCCGCCCATGGCCCGATCCGGTCCACATCCCCTGCCCCGATGATCAACACCACGTCGCCGGGTTGCAGGTCACGCCGCACCCGGACCCAGGCGTCATCCAGCGATTCCGCGAGGTGCATGGTGGCGTGGCCGCGGCGCACCGCCTCGGCATGAAGATCGGCACTGGTCCCACCTTCCACAAAAGGTTCGGAGGCACTGTAAACCGGGGCCAGAACAACGAGGTCCAATCCGGCCAGCACATCGACAAAACCCTCTCGGAAGGCTCGGGTGCGGCTGTACCGGTGGGGCTGGAAAACGGCGATGATGCGGCGCGGCGCCAGGAGTCGCACCTGATCCACCAAGGCCTTGATCTCGACCGGATGGTGCGCGTAGTCGGTGATGACCCGGATGCCTCCCGCATCGATCACCGTCTCAAACCGGCGGCGCGGCAACCGGAAGGACGATAGTCCCGAAGCTACGTCCCCGGCCGGCATGCCACCGGCACGCAAGGCCGCCCACGCCGCGAGTGCATTCAGGACATTGTGGCGACCGGGAACTCCCAGATGCACCGGGCAGGGTGATTCTCCTTCCGCCACCAGATCGAAGTCGGATCCATCGGCGGCGAGCCGGATGTGCGTGGCCCGCACCGCGGCATGCGTTTCTTCGCCAAACGTTGTGCAGGCAAATCCGGACCAGCCGGGATGGCCGGTTGAAGCCGCCGGCACAATGGCCACCCCGGACTGCGCGGCGAAGGTCCGATACACCGACTGCATGGCCGACTCGTCGGCATAGTAGTCCACGTGATCGAGATCGAGTGCCGTGACGACACCCACCGCCGGGTGGTAGTGACGGAGCGTGCCGTCGCTTTCATCCGCTTCCACCACCATCCACCCGTCCGGCTCGATCCTCGCCACGGCGTCAAGGCCGGGGCACACACCACCGATGCAATAGGATACGGGTTGACCCGCATGGGCAAGGCACCAGGCGATCATGCTGGCCGTTGTTGTCTTGCCATGCGTGCCGGCGACCGCCACCGTGGAACGCGTTCGCAACAACGCCGGCAACAGGCGACCGCGGTCGATCACCGGAATCTTACGGTCAAGGGCGGCAACCAGTTCGGGATGGCTCCACGGTACCGCCGGGCTACGCACCACGGCAGCAGGCCGCGCCGCAAGATGGGTCGGGTCATGGCCGACCGAGGTCGCCACCCCCTGTTCGTTTAGCCAGGACAACAACGGGCCGGGAGCGGCATCACACCCATCCACCCGCCAACCGAGGGACTTGATCAACAAGGCCAATCCGGCCATGCCGACTCCGCCGATTCCGAGCATGTGGATACGTGCGTCTGGCTCCGGTGCACGGGCAAATACGGCCAAGGCAGCCTGTTCGTTGTTATGGCGGGCGTCAGGATGCATGGCGGCGCATGATGGCGGTTTGCTCGACCACATCGGCAAGCCGGGCCGCACCGTCGCCACTGGCCCGGGAACGGGCATTGACCGCCATCTGCTTGCGGCGGTCGGATTGACGGATCATCTGGCTGATGTAGGAACGCAGCCAGTCCACGGTGACGTCCGATTCGGGCACCATGTCGGCTGCGCCGATCTTCTCCATCGCCCGGGCATTAAACGTCTGGTGGTCGTGGATGGCGTGGGGATACGGGATCAACAGGGAGGGAATTCCGAACAGGGACAATTCCGCACAGGTCGCGGCACCGGCCCGGCAGATGGCGAAGTCCGTCCGGGCATACAACGCCCCGATCGATTGGGTGAAGGCCTGGACGTTGGCCGGCATGCCGGCATCGGCATAGACCGCACGGATGCGTTCAAGATCCTGCTCGCCGGTAAGGTGAACGACATCGAGGGTCACCCCCCCGACATGCAACGCCACCAGGGCTTCGGAGACCAACTCGTTCACCCGTTTCGCGCCCCGGCTGCCACCCATGACCAGCAGCCGAAAACCGTCATGGTCGGTATGGTCTTTTTCTGATGCCTCCAGTAGATCCTGCCGGAGTGGCATGCCGGTTACGACGAACGGGCGGTTCCGGAGATAAAAACGGGTCTCATCAAAACAACCACCGACCATCGAAGCCCAACGGGCAAACAACCGCACGGCGCGACCGGGAATCACGTTCGATTCGTGCATCACAAAGGGAAGGCCCAGACGGATCGCCGCGCCTACCGGCCCCACCGAAGCGTAACTTCCCATGGCGAGAACAACGTCCGGCGGGTTTTTCCGCATATCCGCCGCGACCTGGCCCACCGCGCGGAACAACCGGTAGGCCGATCGGGCGGCCGCCAGGGAAAATCCGCCGGGAAAGCCCTGGGCCGGTACGGTGACCACGGCCCCGGACCAACCGCGTACGGCGGCATTTTCCACATCCTTGCCGGCGAGCCACAGGGTCACGTCATGCCCGCGGCGGATCAATTCATTGGCCGTGGCGAGACCAGGAAAGATGTGTCCGCCGGTTCCGCCGCATGCGACCGCGATACGGATCATGGCCGCACCTCGCCGGTCACCGACATGGCCTCGACATCCAACAGGGCGTCCTTCCACGCCAGTCCGCTGGAAAAGCCGCCGAGTGATCCATCGGCGGCGATAACCCGATGGCAGGGAATAAACAGGGGGACCGGATTCGCACCACAGGCTTGGCCGATGGCCCGGGCCGCGCGCGGGCGGCCAATACGCCGCGCCAACGAACCGTAGGTCTCCACACGACCACGCGGTATCGCCAGCAACGCGGCCCATACAGCCTGTTGCATCGCGGTTCCCGGCGGCCGTTTCACCGGCGGCAGTTCGGCCGGGTTACCGGCAAAGAGCGCCCGCAGAAAGATATCCGACTTGTGTGCGGTGTCGCGGTCAGCGGGGGCCACGCGGCGTACATCCGAACGCCCGAGTGTCAACGGACCGCGAGCCTGACGGATGCTGGGCAGGTCACACGCCGACACCTGCCCCTCCGCGAACGATACCGTAATGTTCCCCCAGGAGGTCGCGAGGGTCATACTGGACGAAGAGGTCGCCATGGATTCACGGCCACCAGGTAAACAGGCTGAACAGGGCCAATGCGGCCACCACGGCCATGAAAATCGCCTTGTTGCGCAGGATCCTGCGCTCACGGCTCAGCGAACCGGCCTTGCCAAAACTTCCACTCGCGAGGTAATTCGCCAGCTTTTCCGGTTTGGGCGACGAACTCGCCACGCCACCGAATCCCAGGCTGCGATCGCCCGCATCGGTTGCGGAGGCTCCCGTCGTTTCAGCGACCGGAATCTCCTGCTGATCCACGGCATCGTCCCCGGCTTCCGACCAGGTCTCGACCCCCGAACGTTGGGACGGGGTCACCGAGGAGCGCTTGCGCAGACCGGATGACGCCACCGGCCGGGCCACGGGATCACGCGGCGCCTGCTTCATCAGCAGCTGCATGTTCTTGCGGATGCGTTCAGCCTCCTCATCCAGCTCGCGCATCCGGCGCTCGTAGGCAGTTTCTTCGCGTAGCCAACCCATGATGATCCCGTCCTTACCAGGCACCGGACATGAGCAATCCCATGTACACCACGCCGAGCACAACCAAGGTGATGATCAGGGGAAGGGAAAACGCCGCACCGATCTTGAGCCAATGGCTGAAAGACTTGTCGTGATCATACGACGATGACGTATCGTCAAACAATACCGGGGCGGGAGCCGCCGATGCAGGAGCGCCGCTGCGCTCCGATTTGACCGCCTCAATTTTCGCGACCGAGCGATTGAACTCCATGCGGGCATCCTCGATCATGCCGAGCGCACGCGTCAGCTCCACGCGGATGTTTTCCTCGGACCAGGACTGCTCCTTGATATCCTCCACATTGGCCAGCAGCGATTTGAACCGCGTTTGGGTTCCCTGCAAAAGCTCCAGCAGGCGCTGGGTTTCCAGCTCGTCGCGCTCGATCGAGGAGAGGCTGCGTCTGATGTTGGCGATGACATCACGCCGTCCACGCTCGAACTCTTCGCTCTTGCGCTTGAATTCCTCGAGTTCGCGCTTCTCCGACTCCAGTTGCTCCTGACGTTTACGCAGGAGCTCCAGCTCCTGCATCGCACGGGTGGTCTGGCTGTCGACTTCCTGTTTGTGACGCGCCATCCGGGTCAGGTTAAGATCGGATACCTGGCGTCCGGCCGGCTCATCCGCCGCCGCCTCACGGGCAGCCGTCGGTTCATCGCCCGGGCCCATCTTGATGCGGTTGGCGCGGTCGCGTTGCCGGATCAGATCGTCATCGAAAAAATCACTGCCTGCCATGGTCTCTCCTTGCGGTCAACGTGGGATCATCAGCGTTTGACCGACCTTGATATCCTGTGGGCGCCGCAACGAGGCCTTGTTGGCCTGGAAAATCAACTCCCACTTGTTTGCATCGTTGTACATCTTTTTGGCGATCTTGCTCATCGTGTCGCCCGGCTGAACGACATAGGTATCAAACCGGGTCGGTTGCGCCGGGGCCGGGCGGAGCGGCTCGGCCGCAACGGGTGCGGCTGGCACGGTCCCGGGTGCGGTTGATGCCGCGGTGACCGGCGCCGCGGCGGCCGACCGGGCAACCTGCGCGGCGGAGAGCCGGGCCATTTCATCGCGCGCTTCCGTCAGCAAGGCGCGGAGCGAATCGATTTCGCGCCGCATGCGGGCAATTTCCTGCACGGCTTCGGATGGACGGTCCGGCAGCGACACGGCGTACGACAATTTCGCCAGGCCGATGGATTGCTCGACCAGCTGACGACGTTCAGCCTTGGGATCGAGTTCAAGGTACCGTTCGTAGTGATAGATCGCCCGGAGTTCATTGGTCAGGTGCTGGTCATAAATCTGGGCCATGTCCCAATGGACACGCGCCACGCCGGGTTTCTTGTCGAGGGCCCGCTGGTACCACTCCAGTGCGCCGACATAGTCCCCGACGGCCCGGCGCTCACGGGCGCGCTTGATGTTCGGGTCGCGGTCCTGACCGCCACAGCCGGCGACAAGGGCCAGCGCGGCAAGCGCGATGATCAACCGATTGAAATGGGTACGCGGGACGTTCCGTATCATGTAATTTCACTAGCACCGTGCCATGGGATAGTCAATCCCGATGCGGATGAAACAGCAGGAAGTCCTCAGATGGGCTCGGGCGGCTCTGCGCGCAGTCCGGATGACCGGTGAAGATGGCAAAGTGCGATGGCCAACGCGTCGGCGGCATCCTCCTGGGGCGCCTGTTTCAACTTCAGCAAGGCGGTGACCATCCGGCCGATTTGATCCTTGGAGGCCGCCCCAAATCCCGACAGCGCCGCCTTGATATCACGCGGTGCGTATTGAAAGACCGGGACGCCGGCCCGGGCGGCGGCAGCGATGACCACCCCGCGGGCCTGGCCGAGGATCATCGAGGTTCGGGCATTCCGGGCAAAAAAGATGCCCTCGATGGCCACGGAGTCGGGCCGGTGCTCGTCGAGCAGTTCCGTGATGGCGGCGTCA
>CALBHI010000115.1 GCA_937894535.1 uncultured Verrucomicrobiota bacterium | reverse complement strand
CGAAGCCGTCCATGCGACAGCGATCATCCACACAACCATCCAACCCATTCCCTTGATAACGTTCATCATGGTCATCTCCCAGCGATCCACCCATGGATCGATTTATATTGAACCGCTTTAATAAACGATGATGACTCGCAGGTCAAGCGTTTTAAGTAGAACGTTACACTATTTGTTCGGGATTACCCTTGCGGGGTATTCGACTGGTGATCAACGGGTTGCAACAAGGCGCAGCGGGCCGATGCTGAAAAAAAACGGATTGGGTTAGGCGAGACGCGCGATGACGGCGTCGGCAAATTCAGCCGTACCCAACGGACCGCCGAGGTCGCGGGTGGTGGCGCCGTCGAGCAGGGTTTGATCGTAGGCGGTGCGGATCCGCTGGGCGACCGTACGGGCCCCGGGATTCCCCTTTTTGTCGGCCAGGTAGTTGAGCATCATGACGGCGGACATCAGCAGGGCAAGCGGATTGGCGAAGTTTTTGCCGGCAATGTCCGGGGCGGATCCATGGACGGCCTCGAAGACGGCATGGCCATCGCCGATGTTGGCTCCGGGCACAACGCCGAGGCCGCCGACCAGACCGGCGCACAGGTCGCTGACCACATCGCCGTAGAGGTTTTCCAGCAGGAGCATGTCGAACTGGGTTGGATCCTGCACGAGCCGCATGCATCCGGCATCGATGATGATCTCACGGTAACCGACCTGCGGGAATTCCGCGTCGTGCACGGCCTTGGCCTTGCGGATGAACAAGCCGTCGGTGAGCTTCATGATGTTGGCCTTGTGCATGACCGTGACGTCACGCCGGCCACGCTCCAGGGCATAGGCGAAGGCCCAGCGGGCGATGCGCTCGCAGGCGGTTTCGGTGGCGACCTTGAGGCTGGTGACCACGCCGGGCGTGATCTCGTTTTCAATGCCACTGTACAGACCTTCGGTGTTTTCGCGGATAATGACCAGATCGACGTTTTCAAAGCGGGTTTTCACACCGGGCAATGATCGCACCGGACGAACCGCCGCGTACAGGTTGAGCTTTTTCCGCAACTGCACATTCACCGACGAGAAACCTTTCCCGACCGGCGTGGTGCAGGGACCTTTGAGCGCGACGCCGTGGTGCAGGATGGCTTCGAGGGTGGATTCCGGCATGACCGATCCATCGCGCTCAAGGGCGGTAATGCCGGCATGGTGCTCTTCCCACACCAGCGCGGCGCCAGCGGCATCCAATACGCGTTTCGTCGCGAGGGAAACCTCCGGACCGATGCCATCGCCCGGGATCATCACCACGGTTTGTGTCTTCATGCCGTCTCCATCTCCCCGCCACGGTAGCGTGTCCCCCTTCCGGCGCGAAGGCAGGATTCGGTTAGAACTGGATTGGGCCGCGGAAGGGGCGCGAACGGGTTACGGCCACGGATTCTGGCTGATCGCCACATTGGTGCGCTCGCGGGCATCGATGCGGCACAAGGCAAACCAAACCGGAGCGCCCTTGGGTGGGCGGCGGCCGAGGTAGCCATCGTATACATTCTTCAAGGTCTTGGCGGTCTGGCCGGGCCGCTGCCAGTCGAACTGACCCCCGTATACCTGCGAGCCCTCGCGCCAGAAAATAAACGTGCGGGCGTCAACCCCGGCGACCGGCTGGTTGGGCACTGGCCAACCGAGACGGTCCATCGAGAAGTTGACCAAGCCACCCTCAATGCTGGCGGCAAACAGGTTGCGGGTGATGGGCGCGCTTTTGATGGCCACGCCCGAATGGGGGCCCAACAGGATGGCCCCGGAGATGTCGAGCTGATCACGCCCGTCCGTGGCGATCGGCGGGGCGGGTGCGGGGGCCGGCGCCGGTTCGGGTTGCGGCTGGGCCGGGGGTGGTGAACCATTCGGCCCGGAGGCCTGATTGACCACGTTTTCCGAAGCGCCGGAATCGGTATTGTCGATCGTACAACCCGCCCCGAAAGCGACCGCCAACGCCAGCGAGCCAATACCCAGGAACACACCCAGCGATTTCTTCATGATTCCAGCCTCACACATCGATGATTGGACCCTTCCCGGGCGGAGGAGTTCCACCCGAGGAAACGGACTGATGGACAATCATGGTTTTGCGGTCCGTATTCAACAGAAAAGAGACGAGACTTACCACCAGGGCACCGCCGAGTGCGGAACCGAAACTGTCCACGTGAAAACCGGCGACCAAGGCGCCGGCCAGCGAGAACAGGGCAGCGTTGATCATCAACACCAGCAAGCCAAACGAGAGCAGGATAAACGGCAAGGTGATGATCATCAGCACCGGTTTGACAAAGGTGTTGATCAGGCTGAGCACCAGCGCCGTGGCCACCAACGCACCGGCAGAATCATACCGGATACCTAGAAAGGAAAGGTTCGCGGCTACAAAAATCGCCACCAGCATAACCGCCCAGCGGATCAGGAATGGTTTCATGGACAACTCCGATCAGGCGGCATGGTGGTGGCGATGGCCCGCGTCGGCCTACTCGACGAGGTCGATCAGGCTCTTGACGGAATCGTTTCCGGAGGACGCCTGCGCCGGGGCGGGTGCGCCACCCTCGGCCGGACGGCTACCACCGGATTGCTCCGCCGGTTGGCCCGAACCCGGTTGTTCGCCCTGCGGACGACGGCCACGGTTGCGGTTGCGGCCACGGCCGCGGCCACCATCACGGTCACCACGATCACCGCGCTCGCCTCGTTCGCCGCGGTCACCGCGGTCGCGGTTAAACCCGCCCTCGCGTCCGCCATTTTCCGACCCGGCAGGCTCCATCGCCTTGCGCAAGGTGCTGACGCGCATCGAACCATACCCTTTGGCAGTCATCTGCGCCTCGAATTCGGCATCCGATGTAACCAGCGCCGCACGGGAACGACCCGCCTTGGCCAGCGAAGAGGCCAGCTTGGCCCGGACATCATCGGGCGTCTCGCCATAACGGACGGTCACGCCGTTGTAGTCCGATTCATCGGCCGCTTCACGCAACGGGCGGCCGCCAAACACCACGGTCACCGGAAGGCTTTCCCGCGAGGAGAACCTCGCCAACCGGCTCAAGGCCTGGAAACGCTCGCCGGGACCAACCCGGTCGCCACCCGCCAGACGATCCCCGTCCACCACGCATACCGAGCGGGCGGAACAGCCGCCAAACAGCGCGGCTACTTTCCCCAATAGACTCATACGATCCTCTTGTTCAACGTATTGCATTTGCCGACCGCCGCCGGCCGTGAAGGGACCCGAGGATGAGAAGAAAACCAGGCGGGATGCTTCGCGGAAGCTGGCAGGGATTCACGCGGGAATCCTTGCGCGCGGTCGTTTTGTACTTGGCGGGAAAACCTACCCGAGAAGCGCCGGGAAGGCAAGGCAACAAACCACCGCCGATTTTGGCCGCATCGGGCTTCTGGTTCCGGGTTACGGTGCCGCTTCGGCCAACCGGGCGCGCAACCAGGTGATGTTCCGCTCGGCCGCCGGCGAGGATTCGACCGCGCGCGATTGCTGGTACACCGCCAAGGCCTCGGCATACCGGCCCATGTCCTTGAGCTGCAGGCCAAGTTCGTTCAGGTAGAACACATGCCGGGGCACCAGTTCGACGGCCTTTTGCCGCAACTCCAGGGCACGCTCCTGGTCGCCGGTCATCTTGTAGAGACCGCTGAGGCCGTACACGGCATCGACCTCCCACGGATTCCGGGCCAGGGACCATTCGTAGTGCGTGCGGGCATCCGCCAGCCACTGCTCCCGCAAGGCGCGGTCGCGCACCCAGAAGCTCCGCGACCGCAACAGATGGGCATACCCGATGTGGGCGCGCCAGTTGGCGGGCGACCATGCGATGGCCTTCCGGTATTCGGCCTGGGCCTCATCCCAGCGCAGCGCATCGACATGGTCTTGCGCAACCTGGACATACGCATAAGACACCAGGGAACGGCCGTACCATCCGCTGACTCCCAGGCACAACGCGATCACGATCCATCCGACCCAGCGGGCACCCGCGGAGCGCGTATCGACCAGGGTCTCGGCGTCGGCATCGGTGGCCGCGGCCGCGAACAGGGCGGCGATCAGGAAGATGTAGACATGGGCGTTGGCGTAGATATGAAAGTTGAAGTCAAAGAAGGCGTGGGCCAGCGATCCGGCCATCATCCCCAACATCCCGGCCATCAACCAGGCATGCCCCTCGTCGTTCGTGCGCCGAATGATCCGCAATGCCCGCACGGTCACCGCAAGAACGATGGCGGCGCAGATCAGCAGGCCCACCATGCCGAACTCCACGCCATAATGGAGGTAATCGTTGTGCGCGAATTCCGGATCGGCATTGACGGTGAGATGGTTGCGGTAATGCGGGTACATCCACCGGTAACTACCCAGGCCGTGACCGAACACGGGCTTGTCCAGCAGGATCGGCAGGGAGTCTTTCCAGATGATCGTCCGGATATCGCCCTTCAGGGCGAGGGCCACGCGCTCCTGCAACATCGGCGAGGCCTTCCACATCGCGAAGCCCACGCTTGCCGCGAGCACCGGCGCGATCACCAGCACCAGCAGGAACTTCTTCAGGCCACGCCGCAACGAAACCGCAACGGCCAGGGTCACCAAACCCGCCATCAGGCCGATGAGCCCGCTGCGTGATTCCGTGAGGTACAGGGCCGGCAGGGCGATCAGCGCCGCGTAACCGGCCACCAAACGCAAGGCCACCCCGGCACTGCGGCACGCGACCACACCGATCCCGACCGGAATCAGCATCTGCATCAGGTGGGCGAAGTGGTTTGGACAGATGTAGGCACCGCTGGCCCGCATCCCGTACTGTTCCGGACGCTCCTGGTTCAACACCACGCGGGTGCCGTGGACATCCTGGATCAGCGCATACCAGGCCATCAGGCTGGCGGAGAGCATCAGCAAGGCGAGCAGGATTTTCCAGCGGCTGTGGAAACGAAGCAGGTTCGCCCACGACCAGAAGGCCAGCAGGTAGGCCAGAAAACGCACGGTTTCAAGCGCCGCGTCATACCGCACCTCGGCCAACGGCCAACAGGCCGCGAGGTAAGCCACCAACCCGAGCAGGATCCAACCGCCCGGAGGCACGACGCCATCACGGCGGTACGGCGAAACAAGAAACCGGTAGGCGGCGAGCGCGGCGGCAAGGGCGATGGCGATCATCAGCGGGCCCATGATCGTAAGTTTGTTGCCGCCGAACAACCACGGCCCCACCACCGTGGACAGGCCGAGCAGAACGAGGGCCACGCCATCGAGCAGGGTGAACGACGTCGGAAGCATCGTCTTGCGGCGACGCGTACGGGAGGTGACCGGCACTGTTAAACCGGCGCTCATGGGCAGGATTAGAGGATCGAGCGGTTCACCACGATCACATCGCCGCTTTCCAACCGGATGTCACGCTCCGGATTGCGCTCGATGTCGCGCATGTTGATCGTGGTCGTGGTTTTGCCACGAATCAATTGCACATTCCGCTGGTTGGCGAATTCGGTATAGCCACCGGCCGCGGCAATCGCCTGCAGGATGGTGACGCCACTGACCACGGGGAACCGGCCGGGGGAACGGATTTCCCCGCGGATGAAATAAAACGGCGACGGCATGACCACGTTGACGGTGATCGACCGGTAGTAGCCACCCTCGATGTACATGCGCGTGATGTCAGCCTCCAGCTGGGAGGTGGACTTGCCCGCCGCGGGGATGTCGCCAATCAGCGGGATGGTGACATTGCCATCTTCATCGATGATATCCTCGACGGCCTCGTCCTTGGGATAAATGCCGCGCAGGTGAACAACAACCGGATCGCCGGACTTGAACCGATAAAAGGTAATGCCGGTCTCCGTCGAGGCGAGTGGTTGGGAAACCGGCTCGACCACCGGAGGCGCCGGGGCCGGGGCGGGTGCCGAAGGCGACGAGGATGGCCGGGGTGGAATCACCGGGGCGGAGGCCGTGGACGCCGTTCCATCGGTTCCGGCACGCGACATCGACATGGCCAGCGACGGCCGGGCCGGGGCGGAAACAAGGCCTCCGTCAACCCCTGTCGATTCCGGGGTGCGCGAGACACAACCCGTCAGCGCAGCTGCGGCCAACGCCAACATCACACCCTTGAGGTACACCTTCGATATCCGCATCAGATCACTTCCTGTTTCTTGCCCGGAGTCTTGGCGTGCGCCTCGTCCTCATGCGCCGCCGCATCATCCGGCGAGTAATACGAGTGGTAATAGTAGTAATAATCGTCACGCAGGATGTTGATGTTGTTCAGTACGACACCAATGACCTTCGCCCCGACGTTTTCGAGCATGCGGCGGGCGCGGGTGGACATGTTGCGCGGATACTTGCGGTACTGGACCACCAGGAGCACGCCATCCACCTCGCTGGAGATGATCGAGGCATCGCTGACCCCGACGATCGGCGGGGAGTCGAAGAGTACGACATCATAGGTCTTGCGCAGGTCCTGGATGATGGTGCGGATGCGCTGGGTATCCAGAATGCCGACCGAGGTCCGCGGCATCTTGCCACTGGGCAGGAAGTGCAGGTTGGGGATCGACGTCGCCTTCACCGCGTCTTCCAGCGTCGCTTCCTGCTTCAGCACGTTGGTCAAGCCGAACCGGTTGGACATGTTGAAGAAGGTGTGCTGCACCGGACGGCGCAGGTCGGAATCCACCACGACCACCCGGTCGCCGAGCTGCGCGCAGACATACGCGAGGTTGAACAGGGTGGTGGACTTTCCTTCGCCCACGCCGCCGCTGACCACGGCAAAGGTACCGCCGCGTTTGCCCTCGTTGGCGAACATCATGTTGGTGCGCAGCACCCGGTAGGATTCGGCATGGGGACTCTCCGGTCCTTCCTCGGCGAGTGAGCGGACCTTCTGCGGAATCACACCGATCACCGGCAAGCCGAGGTATTTCTCGACGTCATCCACCGTCTTCACCGAGGTATCGAGGTATTCGATGAAATAGGCGAGGCCAATGCCGGCGCCGAGACCCACGATCACGCTAAGGATGATGTTGACCATGACGCGGGGCCGCACCGGACGGTCCGGACGCTCGGCGCGGTCCACGATCTCCACCATGGTGCGGGGCAGTCCCATTTCGACCCCCTTCTGGGTAACGCGGGCCCGCAAGGCGTTCAGGATCTCCTGCTGGATCATCAGGTTGCGCTCGGCCCGCTCGAAGGGAAGGTACTTGTCCTTTTGCGCCTCGATATCGGTTTGGCGAACATCCTTCATTTCCTCGTCGAGCGCCTCGAAACGGGTTTTCGCCACTTCGTAATCGGCGCGCACGCCGGCCTTGAGTCCCTGCAGGGCTTCGGTCAGCTGGATTTTCAATTCCTGCACACCGGCCTGGATGCGGCGCACTTCGGGATGGTTCGCTCCCAGGTTCTCCATCATCAGCTTGAGTTGGA
The DNA here is from genome assembly GCA_937894535.1 of uncultured Verrucomicrobiota bacterium. Classification (GTDB taxonomy): domain Bacteria; phylum Verrucomicrobiota; class Kiritimatiellia; order CAIVKH01; family CAIVKH01; genus CALMUP01. The sequence goes on along the minus strand of CALBHI010000115.1, from coordinate 5,432 downwards.
CCTCGGCATCCACCAACTGGCGTCGCAAGGCCAGCAACGAGGCATCGTTGACCATGTAGGCCGAGGCGTTCATCAGCTCATCACCCTCCAACGCCTCGATCTGCTCAAGGCGCGCCCGGCGGGTCAACATGTCCACGCGGGCGGCCATGCGGTCACCCTCCATCTGCTGGATACGCACGTTGTCGGCACGCACCCCGCGGGTGAGCACGATTACGCCCTGCTCCTGGCGGATGCGTTCCAGTTCGTCCTCGGCGGCATTGACCTTCTGCTGCTGCTTGAGCAACTCGTTTTCCAGCGCCGTCACCGCGGCGCGGATCTCGACATCCTTCGTCGATTGGCGGTAGGCCCGGTAGGCATTGGCCACTTCATTGGCAATGCGCATCGCCTCGTCCTGATCATCACGGTACACCTGGATCTCGATCAGGCTGGTGTCGCGGTACTGGTTGACGCGAACGCTCTGCTCGAGGATCGACATGCAGACATTCCGCGGAATCAAGCCACCCTTGTTCTCCTCGCGGGAACTCCACTTCTCCTGGAGGTTCAGCTTGTCGAGAACGCTCGAGAGGATCGTGCGCGACTGGATGACCTCGAATTCGGTCTTGAGGAAATACGGGTTGAAGCCGGAGACAATCTGGCGGTCAAAGACATCGATGTCGGTGGCGTCCTCACGCACGCGGATCGTTGTGCTGGCCATGTAGATCTTGGGCAGCATCAGCGTGTAGCACGTGCCGGATAGCGTAACGAGGATGATGACGGCGAGAATGATCTCCTTGCGCGAACGGATCACCCGCCAGTAATCGAGGAAATGTAGCCCACCTTCTTGATTTTCTTCGTGTGACATATTGATGTACCAAACATCCAGAGCGCAGGCTCTGGATGGGAAGGCCACGACCACAAACCCCGGCCGCCGCCGGGGCGGTTGCCCGGATCAGGCGGGATCAGATATCCAACCGCCAACCGATGGAAACACGGTTGCGGTCGAAATCCTCGCGCAGGTCGGACTGGAGGTCGATGTATTGATAGTTGATTTCGAGCGAATTGCGGGCATTGACCTGATAGGCCACACGGGCCGATCCCTGCAGAATGTTCTCGTCGCCGGAGAAGTCATCGGGCAGCTCGAGGTCGCTGGCAATTCGCTGGTCGGTATCGTACTCGCTCAACTGGTAGCTGCCGGCAAGGTACAGGGAAATCTTGGCGGTCAGCTCATGCGCGACGCTCGCGAAGAAGATCGTGCGGTCCTGGTTGGCAAAGGGATAGATGTCCGACTCGAACATCGAAAAACCACCACCGGCCGAGAAGCGCGTGCGCGGTGAATAAATGTAGGTCAAGGTGGCATCAACGTAAGGCTCTTCCGCATCCTCGATGGCGGCATCGTTAAAGTCCTTCATCTGGTAGCCGCCGCGCACCACACCCACAAAGCTGGCGCCAAGAACGTGCTCGAGGCCGAGACCGATGTAGTCGGAATCCGAACCGCGGTCATCGCCGTCATACGAAATCGACTCGCGGCGGTAATCAGCCATGACACGCGACAAGTCGGTGATGTTCTGGCGCAAGGTCACACCCACGGCCCAGATGTCGTAGTCTTCGGTCTGCGCGACGACCGCTTCATCATAGCGCAGCGCCGTGTAACGGCCGCCCACCAACATGTAGGTGCGGGGCAGGATCTGGTAGTCCAAGTTGCCGTCGGTGACGTTGTAGATGTAATCGCCGTTTTCCCGCACCACGGTGCCACGGTCGATTTCCTCCGGACTTTCCGCGTAGCGGAAGGTATTCTTCAGGCCCATGGAAAGGCGGGGCGAGACGCGGTGGTTCAACACCACGTCGAAATCATGGTGGAGGTCGGTGTCATCGGGCTCGCGGTTTTCCCACCAGGAGAAGGAGGGACGGTAGCGCAAGGTCAGGAACGTCGGCTCGAAATTCAAGGTGACGCCGAGTTCGAGTTCTTCGATCAGCTTGAAGCTATCCTCTTTTCCTGAACTTTTCTCGTAAACGTTGTCGTCGTACTCGAAGCGGAGGCGGTTACCGACCGACAGCCAGTTGCCACCCGATCCGGCTTCGGCAGCCATCGCGCCCGCGTGGCCGAACAGCGCCGTGATCGCGATCAAACCCATCATCTTGACTTGTTTCATGAACGTATACTCCTAAAGCGTAATGAACGTCGTGGAACCGCGAAATTACCGTTTCGGGGCGTTGGGCGTTACCGGGCGGGGCTTCGGCGGTGCCGGCGGCGGAACCGGCTCGGGCTGCGGGAAGAGCTTGAGCACATCCTCCTTGGACAGCGTGCGGTTGAAGAACTGAAGGTCGGCACCGAGCTGTTGCTCGTCGACCGGGCGGATCAGCGCGGCCTTGCGCAGCGGATCGGTCGAGACTTCGACGGCCTTCAGGGCCACCACATCGTCCTTGGTGTCGATCTGGGCCACCGCCTCTTCGATCGTGCCAAATTCGACGCCGATGCTCTTGAGGTAATCGACCCAGGACTTGTCGCTCTCCGGATTTTCAATCTTGTCGGTTTCGCCCAGGCATTGAACCATGATGCGGGCGAGGTTGCCAATCGTGACCAAGTTGGTGGGATTCCAGCCGTCTTTCGGGGAAATACCGTTCTGCAGGAGAATCGCGTACACATCGGCTGGCTGGGCGTTCGGCGGCACCATGGTCGCCATACCGAGCACGTTGATCAACATGCTGGCCAACTCCGCCTCGGTCATCAGATCCTGATCCGCCGAAGCCTCTTCCTGCGCCAGCGCAGCGGGTTGCAAACGAGCGGCCAGCGGGGAGAACACAAGGGCAAACAAGACCAGAGCAATCCATCCATAACGGCTTTTCATAGCACTCCTCCAGAGTTCAACAAAAACATTGTCGCTGCGTCGAGGCTATCATACACGACGAGGCGAGCTTTATATAGGCCTGAAAATTGGGCAGGGTCAACTGTAAATTCTTGTCATCGCTTCTGATAGAGGGGGTCTTGTGCCCTACCCAAAGAAGGACGCCAAGAACCCGAACACCGTAACTTATTACGTACAAACACGTAGCGGGTTGGTCGTATCCTGCGTTGTCAGCACCCCGCTTCGCTGTATATAAGGTGGAATGCCCGACAAGAATCTTTTTACGTTTACGTTGCCCGCCGAGCAGCAGGACCGCCTGGTTGCGCTGCTGGCCTCCGGAAACTACCAACCGACCCGCGTACCGTATACCCGCGCCGCGGCCACCGGTTCGCAGGTATCGATCAACCTGTACACCAGCGGCAAGCTGGTGGTGCAGGGCAAAGGCGCGGCCGACTGGGTAACGTTTACCCTTGAACCGGAAGTGCTGGGCGAAGCACGCCTGGGATACGACGAGGTACTCGACCCGGAGGCGACCGAACCCCATATGGGTATCGACGAGAGCGGCAAGGGCGACTTCTTCGGCCCGCTGGTCATCGCCGCGGCCTACGTGGACCGCCCCCTCGTGGAACAGTTGCGCGCGTTGAACGTCCGCGACAGCAAGACGATCACCAGCGACAAGGCCGCGCTGGACCTGGCCGACAAGATCGCCGCCGTGCTCGGCCGCCGTTTCGCGCTGGTGACCATCGGACCCTCCGCCTACAACCGGATGTACGCGAAGATGAAAAATGTGAACACGCTGCTGGCCTGGGGCCACGCGCGCGCCATCGAGAACCTGCTATCGTTCGTCCCGGATTGCCCGCGCGCGCTGTCGGACCAGTTCGGCCCGACCCACCGGATCGAAAAGGCGCTGATGGAAAAAGGCCAGAAGATCCGCCTCGACCAACGACCGAAGGCGGAGTCCGATCCCGCGGTGGCCGCCGCCTCGATCCTCGCCCGCGCCGGGTTCCTCCGCGCCCTGAAACAAATGGGTACCACCTACGGCATGACCATTCCCAAGGGCGCTTCGACCGCGGTGCAGGATGCGGCAGTCACCCTGGTGCGGCAGCATGGTCCGGCGGTGTTGCTGGACACCTGCAAAGGCCACTTCCGCACCGCCGATACCGTACTGGCCAAGGCGGGCCACACCCGCGACGACGTGCCCGGCCTGCCCGCACCGAATCCTACCCCGTTTGTCCGACGCAAGAAGTCCCCGGAGTGAACAGACCATGAAACTCGTGCGGTACGGTGATCCGGGATGTGAGCGCCCGGGCTTGTGGATCGATGACCCGGCCGGCGCGCGCATCCTCGACGTGCGCGGCATGGCCTTCGACATTGCCGACTACGATGCGCATTTCTTCGCGCACCACGGCGTGGCCCGCGTGGCCGCCCTCGCCCGCGAGAACCGCCGCAAGGAAATCCCGGCCGCCGGGGTGCGCCTCGGCCCGCCGGTCGCCCGGCCCGGCAAGATCATGTGCGTCGGCAAGAACTACGCCGACCACGCGCGGGAATTCGACGCGGTCATCCCAACCTCCCCGGTACTCTTCAGCAAAGCCACCACCGCGCTGAACGGTCCGTTCGACGACGTGCTGATCCCGCCCGGTGCAACCGCCCTCGACGCGGAGGCGGAACTCGCGGTGGTCATCGGCGCGACGGCGCACCACGTAACCGAAGCCGACGCACTGCGCCATGTCGCCGGCTACACCGTGGTGAACGACGTGACCGACCGGCAGGCCCAGAAGGAAGGCGGACAATGGTTCCGCGGGAAAAGCGCCGACTCCTTTTGCCCGGTCGGCCCCTGGCTGGTCACCGCGGACGCGTTCGACCTCGCCGCGGGAGCGCGGGTCACCTCGGCGCTCAACGGCGAACCGCTGCAGCAGGGCCATACCCGCGACATGATCTTCAGCGTCCCGTTCCTGATCGCCTTCATCAGCCGTGCCATCACCCTCGAGCCCGGCGACCTGATCGCCACCGGCACGCCGGCCGGCGTCGGCTTCGCCCGCACCCCGCCGCTGCTGCTGCACGACGGCGACACCATCGCCTGCTCCGTCGAAGGACTCGGCACGATCACCCAGCGCGTCCGCGCGGCTTGACCAGACGCTCCGCACGAAGACAAAAAAAACGGAAACAGGCTCGCGCCTGTTTCCGTTTCAATTCGACCGTGTCGATCGATTACTTGCCGAGGATGGCGTCCTTCGCGGCCTTGGCCACGCGGAACTTGACCACCTTCTTGGCCGGAATCTTGATCGTCGCGCCGGTGGCGGGATTGCGACCCATGCGGGCCTTGCGCTGCACGAGGACGAGCTTGCCGACGCCCGGAACGGTGAAGCTGTTCTTGGCTTCCTTGTAAGCCAGCGCAGCCAGCGCGTCAAAAAACTCATTCACTTGCTTCTTCGACAGGCCAGTCACGTCCGCCAACTTCGCCGCGGTCTGAGATTTGGTCAATGCCATATACTTGCCTCCTGATGGTTGTTGTCTGTTGGTCAAACCGCCCAATGCGGCTTGATTGGTTCGGATTTTGCGCGTGTTCGTGCGTAATACAAGGATTTTTTAACGAAAAACGAGCGAATTCAA
>CALBHI010000114.1 GCA_937894535.1 uncultured Verrucomicrobiota bacterium | reverse complement strand
CCCGCTCTACTCGTGACGGCCGACTGACCATAGGCAATCGGTAAGGATTCCAGCAGCAGGTCACTTGCCAGAAGTTCGGCCGTTGCCAGTCCACAGGCTGGTTGTGGCTCGGGCAGCGTCGCGGCAAGCTGAAGTGCTGCCGCGATACCGATTCCACTGTCCAGCGTCGTCGTAACGATCGCCTGAAGACCGGCCGAAGCCGCAAGCTCCGCGATCGAATGACCGGTTCGCAGCCCACCGACCACCATCGGTTTCGATACGAACCCTGTATGCCATCCTGGTTGTCCTCGCCATCCTGCTGTCCTCCGCCCTAGTCGGCCTGATCATCCAGCACCAGTCGGCCAAGGCCGCAGTGGCCGCGCAGAAGGTTCTCTTTGCCCACATCGCGCGTTCGGTGTCCGATCATGTCCGTGGCCATTTTGATAACGGGTTGCGGTTGCTGGATGAAGTTGCCCTCCGGGCCGCGAACGGTTCGCTGGATGTGGAGGATCACGAAGCGTTGGCCGCTTATTTCGCGGAGCGGTTGCGTTTCCAGAAACACCTCGCCTGGATTTCGTACAGCGATGACCGCAGCGGATGTTTTGCCGGGGCATGGATCGACCGGGCGGACCCGGTCATCAACACCAGTTGCCCGGGCGAACAGGGGGGCATTCCGCAGGAGGTTGTCGTCGCTGCGGATGGCACACGCTCGGAGATTGTGCGCCCGGTGCGTCCGTATGATCCGCGTGGCCTGACCTGGTACCGTCGCGCCGCCGAAGCCCCCGGCACGGTGTGGACCGACATTACCATGTTCCATGAAGGTCGACCTGGCGTGACGGCCGCGCGGGCCTTGCGCGATGCCGATGGGCGGTTGCGCGGAGTGTTTACCGTGGATTTTTTCACAGAAACCATCAGCGACTTCCTGGCCGCCTCGCAACCCGGTGCGGAGGGTCTGGTCTTCCTCTTCAATGGAGGCGATCAACTCGTCCCGCGTGGTGCGGCGGCTGATGACATTGAACGGATTGGCCTGGCCGTGGCGCAGGCGGAAAAGCTGGTTGACGCTTCCGAAACGCGGTTGATGGCGTTAGGTGGCGTGCCGTACTTCGCCAATTCATTGCCGCTGCCGGAGGTCATGGGCGGGACTTGGTGGTGTGCGGTGCTTACGCCGCGCGCCGAGTTGCTGGCGGTGATCGAACCGCACCAGCGTTTCGCCGCCATCGGCGTGGTGGTGGTTTGCCTTGCCGTGGTGGTGATTGGCTGGCTGATCTCGCAATGGATCTCCGCCCCGTTGCGGCGTGTTTCCCGGCAACTGCAATCCGTCGCCGAGGGATCGTTTGACCCGCCCGATGCGGGGTCGCTGTCGATGATCCGCGAAGTGCGCTACATCCAGTTGGCCGTCGGCCATATGCAGCAGTGCCTGCACGAACGGCAGGAGATCGAGCGGGCACGCCTGCGGGCCGAGCAACTGAGCCGCGACAAGGATGATTTCGCCGCGATGATTTCGCACGAGTTGCGCACCCCGATCCAGGTCATCCTTGGTTACTCGGAGTTGCTCCAGGCCGAACAGCTCGATGTCACGCAGGAAACGCGCGATTTCTCGAATTACATCTACAACAGTTCCCTGCAACTGCTCGAGTTGCTCAACAATCTGTTAAACCTGTTCAAACTTGAGTCCGGCCGGTACGAGGTTAAATCGGAACCGGTTGTCCTCGACCCGCTCGTGCATACCTGTATCGACAGCCTGATGTTGAAGGCCAAAACCAAGGGCATCGGGCTGGTCTTTACTACCTCCGCGCCGAGTTTGCAGGTGCCGTCGGATCCGGTGATGCTGCGACAGATCGTGGCGAACTTGTTGACCAATGCTATCAAGTTCACCGACGAGGGTTCGGTGACGGTGTCGGTTGACCGCGAAGGGGACCGGGCGATTATCCGTGTGCGCGATACCGGCATCGGCATGTCGGCCGAGGAGGTTCAGCGGATCTTCACCCAGTACCAACAGGCCAACCAGACGATAGCCCGGAAATACGGCGGCACCGGTTTAGGCCTGTCGATCTGTATCCGTTTCGCCTTCCTGCTCGGTGGCGATATCGCCTGCGAAAGCGAAGCCGGGAAGGGTACCTGTTTCGCGTTGAAGTTGCCGTTGTCCGCGGTGAAGGAGTAATACGGATGCGCATCGAAATCCTGCTCGCGGTTGGTTGTTTCGTTGCAACGGGGACGGTCACCCTGCGGGCGGAACCTGAAACCGATCCGTCGTTTCCGGAAAAGGCTGCCGTGGCTGCGGCCGCGCAACAATTCGGCGCCGCGCTCAAGGCTGAACTCCTGGCGGCGATGCAGCAGGGTGGGGTAACCGGGGCCGTCGCGGTCTGCCGGGACCGGGCACCGGCCTTGGCCCGGGATGTTTCGGCCGAGACCGGATGGACCGTCCGACGCGTCACGCTGAAGCCGCGCAATCCGGACAGCCAGCCCGATGGATGGGAAACCGCGATGTTGAAGTCGGCCGAGGGGGCGTCTTCCCGTGATCCCTCGCGCAAACCCGCGGAATCCGCCATGCGCTTCCCGGCCGACGTCTGCACCGGACAATCGGCCGGCACCAACGAGGTTCGCTACCTGAAATACATCTACATCGAACCGGTCTGCCTCGCTTGCCATGGCACCGCCATCGATCCTGCGGTGCAAACCGCGATTTCCGCATCCTATCCAGCTGACCAGGCCACCGGGTACACGGTCGGACAGTTGCGCGGGGCGATCTCCGTGCGCGGTCCCTTGACCTCCCCGTGAGCGGGATTCCCGCCCTTGTCCAGTCCTTGGACTGATGTAACCGTCTGGTTTCCAAGGGTTGGAACCATTTTCTTCCCGATGGGGGCTTGCTTTCCCCCCGGAAAAAACGGATAGTTCACCTCGACCTTCAGGGCAGGGTGATTCCGCGCATACGCGGGAAATTCCCGATCGGCGGTGCAGCCCGCGAACTTCGACCGGTTTCGGTTGTGGTTGAGCCAGTCAGGTGCAGGAGCATCCATCTGGCGCCGACAGTATAGTCTGGATAAAAGGAAGGTCCTCCAAACCGGAGGTGTATTCTGCCCTGATCAGGTCGTTTGAGTACGTTATGCAAACGACACAGAAGGAAGAAATTGGATCGGGTACCGGAGCCTTCGTAAACCTCGAGGCGGCGATTGCCGCCTTCCGGCAGGGCGAGATGCTGATCGTGACCGATGACGCCCGCCGCGAGAACGAGGGCGACCTGATCATCGCCGCCGACAAGATCACCCCGGAAGCGATCAACTTCATGTCCATCCACGGGCGCGGCCTGATCTGTATCGCGATGGACCCGACGCGGCTGCGCCGGCTCGGCCTCTCCCGCATGATGTCGCACGGCGACGGCGACCAGTACCGCACCGCGTTCATGGAATCGGTCGATGCGCGCGACGGCGTGACTACCGGCATCAGCGCTTTTGACCGCGCCCGCACCGTGGAGGCGCTGATGAACGATGCCACCACCGCCTCCGATCTCAACCGCCCCGGCCACATGTTCCCGCTCGAAGCGATGGCGGGCGGCGTATTGAAGCGGCCCGGCCATACCGAAGCCGCCGTCGACCTCTGCCACCTCGCCGGATTGAAACCCGGCGGCGTGATTTGCGAAGTGTTGAATGCCGATGGCTCGATGGCCCGGGTGCCGGAACTCAAGGTCCTCGCCAAGAAACACGGGCTGCGCATGGTCACCATCCGCGAGATCATCCAGTACCGCGCCTTGCGGGAAAAGCTCATCGAGCTCGACACCCAGATCAACCTGCCCACCGACTTCGGCTTGTTCCGCATGTCGATGTACCGTTCGCTGATCGATCAGAAGACCCACCTCGCCCTTGTCATGGGCGAGCCGCACAACCAGGAAGCCCCGCTGGTGCGCATCCACAGCGAATGCCTGACCGGCGATGCCTTTGGCTCCCTGCGCTGCGACTGCGGTTCGCAGTTGCACGAGGCCCTGCAGATGATCGGCCGCGAGCAACACGGCGTCCTGCTCTACCTGCGCCAGGAAGGCCGCGGCATCGGGCTCGAATTCAAGATCCGCGCCTACGCACTGCAGGAGCAGGGCATGGACACCGTCGAAGCGAACGAGCAGCTCGGCTTCGAGGCCGATGAACGCGACTATACGATCGCCGCGCAGATGCTGCTCGACCTGAAGGTCCGCAAGGTCCGCCTGATCACCAACAACCCGCGCAAAATAACCGGTCTCGAATCGTTCGGCATCGACGTCGCCGAACGGGTGCCACTGGTCCTGCCCGGCACGGAACACAAC
>CALBHI010000113.1 GCA_937894535.1 uncultured Verrucomicrobiota bacterium | reverse complement strand
CAGCAGCATGTAGGCGCGCATCGCGTGCGCCATCACGAAGTCCGGCCGGCGCGCGATGGCGCCGTCGATCGTCGTCATCGGGTCGCCGATGTAGCACGAGAACTGGTGCTGGGCAGCGGCGTAGGCGGCAGGGGTGTCGGTTTCTTCGAGGTGGAGGCGGATCAGGGCTCGGTGGGCTTCGGTGTTAAAGGGTTGGATGGACGTGAGATAGGTCAGGTGCTGGATGGCCGCGGGGCGGTTGCCGCGGGTTTCGTAGATCCGGGCGATGGGGAGGGAGAGGTCGGGGAGGCGGGATGGGAAGGCTTCGAGTTGGGCGAGGTAGCGATCGCAGTCGGCAGGTTTGGATTCGACGGTGAGCAGGGCGAGCAGGATCAAGGCGCGGGGGTCGTTGAGGTCGTTTTCGGGGAGGGAGGCGAGGAGTTGGTAGGCGGTGTCGGGTTCGTCGAGGAGCAGGGCGGTCTGGGCGCGTTCGATGCGGAGGGGGAGGGCGAGGGGGCCGGTGTCGGGCAGGGAGTTGAGGATGAGGCGGGCGAGGGCGGGGCGTTGGCGGCCGTTGGCGAGGCGGGCGAGGTTGAGCAGGGCGGCGGGGTCGTTGGCGGCGAGGTCGCGGGCCTGGGCGAAGGCGGTGGGGTCGTCGGGTTGGGCGAGCAGGTCGGCGAGGCGCGGATCGAGGGTGTCGGTCGTGTCGGCGCGGTTCCAGCGGCGGGCGGCGGCGAGGGCGGCGGCCTCGTGGCGGATGGTGCCGTGGAGGTCCATGATCTGGGTGAGGGTGAGGCGGCCGCGCAGGCGGGCGGAGCGGGTTTCGATCTCGGCGTCGAGGGTCGGAGCGTCCGGAGCGTCAGCGGGGGTGAGGGCGCGCAGGTTCAGGCGGGCGGAGAGGTTTTCGGGGTCGATGCGGATCGCTTCACGGTAGGCTTCGCGGGCGAGGTCATCGGCGGTGCGGTCCTGGAGCCAGAGGCCGGCATCGTTGGCGACGCGGGCGTTCATGGTGTGGAGGCGGCGCTCGAGGTCGGCGTAGGGGTGGTCGGCGACCGGGCCGAGTGTGGTCCACCAGGCGCGCTGGGTGGCCGCGTAGGCGTCAGGGGTGAGGCCGGGCGGTTCGGTGCTCCAGTAGAGGACACGGTCCGGGAACGCGGTGTTGACGATAAAGCGGAGCAAGCCGGGATCGCCGAGCACGGCGACGGCCGGGGCGGGGGCGTAGGCGGGGTGCATGCGTTCGCGCAGGAGCGGGACGAGGCCGGCGTCGATCAGGGAGGCGAGGCGCGGGGAGGCGAGGGCATCGGCAAGGGCGCGTTGGTAGGGTTGGTGGCTGAGGCGGTGGGCGGAGATAAACAGGGGTTTCTGTGCGTGTTCGTGGGCCTTGATGCGGATGAGCGGGTCGAGGTCGCCGTGGAGTACGACCCAGGTTCCGTCGGGCAGTTCGCGGGCAAGGTCGTCGGCGTGACGGGTGATGGCGAGGGCTTCACGGAGTTGGAGGCGGTGGTGGCTCAGCGCTCCGGCGGTGACGATGAACAGGGCGAGGGCGGCGAGGCCGGTGGTGGCGAGGGCGCGGGCGAGGCGCGGATTGCGGCGCAGGTGGAAATTCACCTGCGACGCGGCGTGGGTGGCGCCGATCAGGTAGGTGGCGAGGTAGCCGAACCAGGCTGCCGCCAGTGCGTAGGGCGTTACGAGCAGGGGGCGCAGGCCGAAGATCGGGAACAGGGAGAAGCGGAAATTCAGGAAAAGCAATGCGCCGAGGACGAGCACCAGCGGCATCAGCAAGGTCTTTCCCTCGCCGCGGCCGGAGGTCAGGAACAGGCACATCAGGAATGGGATCAGGCTGTAGATGGTGACCAACACGAGGGCGAGGCCGGGAGTGCCATGGCGGAGTTCGATGTAGACTTCCAGAATCAGTTGGTAAAAAACGCTGCCGGCGGTTTCGAGGCCGACCCAGGCCGCGCCGGGTTGTGCGCCAAACCACGCCGTGGCCGTGCCAAGGAGCAGCAACCCGGGGACCGCGAGCAACGCAACCAGCGCGGTGAGGTGACCGGGCCGAGTATGATGGGCGCGCCACACCGCGGCAATCAGGGCGAGGAGAAAAACCGGGGCGGCGATGAGGGCGGTGGGGCTTTGGGTGGCGGTCAGCGAAAACAGGGCGCAGCCAGCGGCGGCGAGCGGGAAGCGGCGCGTTTCGGCATAACGGACGAGCAGCCAGATGGCGGTGAGCAGGGCAAGCAGTTCGAAGGTCGCCGGCAGGGCGATGGCCGAGGCGATGCGGAACGGAAGGCTGCCGAGCAGGAGCAGGCCGGCGGCGATGCCGGCGAGGTTGGCCATGGCGCGGGGGGAACCGACCATCAGCGACCAACGCGGATTCAGGGCGGGAAGCCGGGCGGTCAGCAGCACGAGCAGGCCGCAGCAGCCGGCACCGCACAAGGCGCTGAACAGGTTCCAGCGAAAGCCGAGGGTGCCGAGGGGCAGGGTGTCGAAGGCGGAGGCCAACCAGCCCCAGGCGTGGTGGGACAGCGGGGCGAAGACATCGATGCCGGCGTGCTGGGCGAGCAGGGTGGCGGCGTCGCCGGGCAGGATGTCCGGCGCGGTGGTGGCGAGCAGCAGCAGCGCGGCGAGGGCGGTCACGGCCCAGGCATAGGTGGCGCGCGGGGCTTCGAGCAGGGGGATCCAAGCGGGTTTGGTCGTCATCGCGGAGGTTGTCTCGGTTCGTCCGGTGAATTATGTTGCCCGTCGCGACACGCCTCGTGAATAGTGGGGGCGGTCATGGCGTCTTAATCCAATGAGACGTGTTTATAACCGGAGACGATGAGGTTGCGAATGAAAATGTTCAAGTGTGTGGTGGCGATGGCGGTTTTGCTGGCGGCGGGTGGAGTGCAGGCCGAGGACCTGTTCCGGGTGGCGGTGCTGGATTTCGGCAGCCAAGCCGGTCCGCTGCCGTCCTATGTGCCGGCGACGGCGCTGGGTCCGCAGCAACTGGCGGAGAAGGGGGCGTTCCTGCTGAACAAGCGGCTGGCCCAGGAGCCGGGGTTCCGCTTGATCGACCGGCGCGACTTTTTTGCGCAGATGGAGAAGTTTCAGAAGGACACCGAGGCGCAACCGTCGTTCCTGCGGGCGGCGCAGCAGCTCAACGCGGATGTGGTGTTGCGCGGCAACCTGATGTCCTTGTCGTCGAGCCGTTCGGCGGTGCACCAGGGTGGCTACACGGCCTACCTGGATGACTTCAGCGTGCGGGTGGGGATCGAGGCGCTCGACACGCGTGACGGTTCGGTGCTGGCGGCGGCCGATGGCGTGGCCTCGCGGCGGTTTCGCCAGACCGAGAACGTGCAGACGACGCTGGGCGAGGACGATGTGCTGATGCTGATGGAGGGGGCGTTGCAGGAGACGATCCCGGCGATCAAGGAAGCGTTGGCCCGCAAGCAGGACGAGTTCAAGAACAAGCCCAAGGTCAAGGTGTCAATCACCACCTCGGCCGATCCGGCGCTGGTCGAGATCGACGGATTGCTGATCGGCAGCACGCCGTTGACCGACTTCGAGGTGTACCAGGGCGACCACACCATCACCATCGGCAAGGCGGGATTCCGCGACGTGTCGAAGCGGGTATTGCTCGAGAAGGACACGCGGATCGAGGTGCCGATGTTGCGCACCGAGTTGACGGCGGACGAGATGAAGGAGGTCCTCGACAATTCGCGGGTGAACATCTACCAGGGCGTCGAGCCGGGCTTCATCATCCAGACCATCGAGTAGGCGCCGCGCGGGACATTCCGTGGCGGAGTTTTTCCAGCAAGCCGCGTCGTGGGGTTTCCACGGCGCGGCTTTTTTGTTGTGCGTGACCGGGGTGTTCCTCTCGTTGTTGTCGTTCACCGGATCGTGGTTGGTCGCGGGGGCGGCGGCGCTGTTGACGGTGGTGCGGGCGGATGGCGAACCGGGATGGGTCCTCACCGGCGTGTTGCTGGGGTTGTGTGTGGCGATCGAGGTGGTGGATGCGGTGGCGGGGAGCCTGGGGATCACCCGGCGTGGCGGTTCGCGCGCGGCGGGCTGGGCGGCCTTGGGAGGCGGCTTTGTCGGGATGTTCGCAGGCGGACTGATCCCCGTGCCGTTGCTGGGCAGCGTGATCGGGATGTGTGCGGGCAGTTTTGCCGCGGCGTTCTGGGTTGAGCGGCGGCGGTTGGAACGCGAGGCGGCGGGTGCCGCGGGCGATCACGATGCACGTGCGGCCCACATCGCCACCGGCGCGGTGTGGGCGCGGCTGGCGGTCATGCTGATCAAGACGCTGGCGGCGCTGGGCATGGCGGTGGTGCTGGGCTACCGCGTGTGGACGACGTAACGCCCGCCCGCGGCCTGGCCCGGTGCCGATCCCTGCCGCGATTCGCTAGTACCCCAAAATCGGCGCGAGCCATTTTTCGGTGTGGCCGACGGATTCGCCTTTGCGTTTCGCGTAGTCCTCGACCTGGTCCTTGTTGATGCGTCCGATGCCGAAGTAGGTGGACTCGGGGTGGCTGAAGTAGAAGCCACTGACCGCCGCGCCGGGGTACATCGCGAAACTTTCGGTGAGCCGGATGCCAAGGGAATTGTTAATCAAAGCGAATCAACGATATGGGCTTGCGGTCAGGCAGCCTAATTCGCATTGTTGTAGCATTCGATCAAGGGGCGTATGAGTTCGGATAATCCTATCCTGAATAGTCCGTATGAGGAGCCGTTGCTGCATTACGCCACGGACGATGAAGGGTCGTTGGATTACGAGAAGATCATCGACGGTCGTCGCATCTTCGCCCCGGAAATACAGTCGATTCCCGTTCGGCAGGGTCCGCAGCGCTCCATGTTCGAAATTAATGAACGGGCGGAGGAATTCGGATCGCATCTGATCAACCTGCTTCGCAAAGAGGTTGGTGCTTGGCGCAGGGAAGGCTACCCCGCGGTGACCCGTGTGACGCGCGAATTGCTGGGGTACTGGTTTCTGAATCCGGATCGCCATGCGGAAGCCCGGCTGTTCTTCGCGCAACGGGAAGCCATCGAAACCGCCATCTGGTTAAACGAGGTGGCGGAGCGATCTAACGCCGGTCAGTTCATCCTCAATCAATTGCGTACATCCCAGGTCGTCAGTGCCGAGAATCCGGCATTCAATTTACCCCGCATCGCGTTCAAAATGGCTACTGGGTCCGGGAAAACCGTGGTCATGGCCATGCAGATCCTGTACCACTTTTTTAATCGGCAGGAGTATCGCAACGATACCAGGTTCGCCGATGCCTTCCTGCTGGTCGCCCCCGGCGTGACCATCAAGAACCGGTTAGGCGTCCTTTTTGTGAATCTCGACCGGCGATCCGAAGTGAAGGATTACTACCATGCACGCTCCCTGATCCCGCGCGGGTGGGAAAGCAAGCTGGGCAATCTGAACGCCCGCATCGTCATCACGAACTACCATGCGTTCGAGCTGCGTACGCTCCAGGGAAATAAGCGAAGCCCGTTCGATGGCAAAGTGAATGCCGATGGTGAGAAGCAGCAAGCCACGGAGGATGCCGGCCAGATGCTGCGGCGTGTGATCGGTAAGCTCAAAGCCGGATCCCGCCTGTTGATTCTGAACGACGAAGCGCACCATTGTTATCTGCCCAAGGAGGAAGGCAAATCCACCGAAGGCGAGGATACCAAGGAGGAAAACAAGCGGGCGGCCGTTTGGTTTACCGGATTGGTCGAAATCGCGAAGCGATACAAGGTGAATACGATTTACGACCTCAGCGCCACGCCGTATTACTTGACCGGTTCTGGATACGATGCCTACAGCTTGTTTCCGTGGGTGGTCACGGATTTTGGGCTGATCGAGGCCATTGAGGCGGGTTTGGTCAAGATTCCCTTCCTGCCGGAAAGCGATACGACCCATGAATTGACCATGCCGGTTCTGCGTAACCTGTATGAGCATGTGAAGGACGAACTTCCCAAAAAGGGCCAGAAGCGCCGCAAGTCCGATGCCCGCAAGGAGGGCAAGCAGGCGTCCGGCGAGGAGCCCCCCAAATTGCCGACACTGGTGCAAGCGGCCTTGGAAAAATTCCACGGCCATTATCAAGGCGACTACGAGCAAATCCGCGGACTTTTCGACAGTCCTCCTGTATTCATCGTCGTCTGCAACAACACCTCGGTTTCAAAAGAGGTCTACAAGTACATCGCCGGGTACGAGCAAACGACCGCCGATGGCTCCCTGCGGGCGATCCCCGGCCATTATGACCTGTTCTCCAATTACGACCGGAAGACGCATGCTCCCCTTAAAAAGCCCCCGACCCTGTTGATCGACAGCGATGCCCTGGAAAACTCGGACCAGATCAACGACGAGTTTAAAAAAATCTTTGAGGAGGAAATCGAACTCTTCCGCCGGGAATACGCCCGCGTCCACGGCCAGGGATCAGCGGAGAACATCACCGAAGCCGAAATCCTCCGCGAAGTCGTGAATACCGTTGGCAAAAAGGGAACCCTCGGCGCCCACATCCGGTGCGTGGTGTCTGTCTCCATGCTGACCGAAGGCTGGGATGCCAATACGGTGACCCACATCATGGGCTTGCGGGCCTTTGGCTCGCAATTGCTCTGCGAGCAGGTCGCCGGTCGCGCCTTGCGCCGGAAAAACTATGTGCTTAGGGCCTATGACAAGGATGGCGCGGAAATCCCCGACGATAAGGTGAAACGCTATAAGCCGGAGAACATTGTTTGGAAATTTCCGCCGGAATACGCCCATATCATCGGGGTTCCTTTCCGGATGTTCAAAGGCGGCAAGAGCACCACACCGCCGCCGGTGGATCGCTGGCATGTGCGAGCCCTTCCCGAGCGCCAGGAGCAATTCGAAATCACCTTCCCGAACGTGGTGGGCTACCGGGTAGAAACCCGCGAAGGTCCCATTACCGCGGATTTTTCCGGGATTGAAAACTTCGAGATCGACGGCACGAAATTGCCCGTGGAAACCGAAATGGCCAATGCGTTTTCCGAACTAAAGGAGACCTTGTCCGTCAAGTCGATCCTGTCAAAACGCGAACAGGAGCTGTTTTTCCTGATCACCCGCGAACTGCTCAACCAGCATTACAGCGATGACAACGGACAGCCGCTTTTTCACCGGTTCAACCAGCTTCGGCAGGTGGTGGAGCAGTGGTATCGGACCAAGGTCCTGCTGAGGAACCTTTCCGACCCCGAGTACAAGAAGCTGTTGTTTATATTCAGCCCCAAAGCCATCTGCAGTCACATCGCCCGCGGTATCATGGCCGCCAACCGGGCCACCGACCAGATCCTGCCGGTGTTGAACTTCTACAACAAGTTCGGCAGTACGGCCTATGTGAACGGGAATACGTCCAAGCCGGTATTCGAAACTGCCAAGAGCCATGTGAACTACGCGGTGGCCGATACGGAAAGCTGGGAGCAGATCGCCGCCAAGACGCTGGAGGAGTTGGACGAGGTGGTAGCGTATGTGAAGAACGCCTTCCTCGGCTTCACCATCCCGTACGTGCAGGACGGCAAGGATAAGCTGTACTTTCCCGATTTCATCGCCCGTTGCCGCGTCGCCGAAAATCGCTGCATCAACCTGATCATCGAAATCTCCGGCATGAGCCAGGACAAGGATGCCAAGAAATGGTATGTCGAAAACCGTTGGTTGCCCGCGGTAAATGCCGTTCGCGAGAAATACGACTACGATGCGTGGGCCTTTGTCGAGATCGCCGGGGATATCCGGGATATCAAGAACCAGTTGCAAGACTTCATCGCGACGCATGAGGTGGCGGGTGTGTGATTGTGCCGTCAAGGTCTTGTGGCTCAGCGAGCAGCATTTACCACGCTTCTCACTGAAGGCTTGGTTGCCCATCGTTTATTGATGGCACGGACTTGAAGGAGTTGTAAGGATGAAAAAAACGGAGTCTATGGCCATTCAAGCCAGTCGCGCCATGAAAGCGGCAGTGAAGAAAGCCATCGCCCGCCAATGGCAGGCCGGATTGCCCATTCATGTGGTGAAAGACGGCAAGATCGTCCACTTACGCCCGGAATTGACGACTGCTGCCCGCGAAATCCGCCGTATCTACCGCAGCATGGGCGCCCAATCATGAAAATGGCAGCGTGGGATATAGTCATATGTGTTGGGTTGCTACCATGGACAATCTTTGGCTAGAATAAGTTATGTTTACTCGCGTTCAGGCTAAATCGTTCCGTTGTCTCAAGGTCATCGACCAGAAGCTAGGCGGTTTTAATGCGTTGGTTGGGCCCAATGCCAGTGGCAAAACCACCTTTTTGGATGTCATTGGCCTGCTCAGTGATATCATTCGTCAGCGCGGCGATGTCTTGGCTGCCATTCAGTCCAGAAGCAATACATTTGAAAAACTGCTATGGATGGGTCGCGGAAAGGCCTTTCAATTGGCCCTTGAGGCAAAAATTCCCGAAGCCATCCGCCGGGAGATGGCCGAGGAAAACCAGATTTTCGACCAAGTTCGATATGAGGTTGAGATCGGTTTGGATCCGGACAGCGACGAAATCGGATTCAACCATGAGGCGCTTTGGCTGTTAAAGCCATCGCGTGCGACGCCTGCACAACCCATCCAACGCGACCTGTTCCCCGAGGTCCGCGAAGATGCCTCTTCTATTCTGATCAAGCCAGGCTCTTCACGAAAGGCCGCCATCACAAAAAAACCGGGAGGGAACGACAACTACTACCCCGAAGGAAAAAAATCCTACAATCCTTCCTTTAAACTGGGTCGTACCAAGTCGGCGCTAGCACATATATCCGCCGACCAGGAAAGCTTCCCGGTCAGTTCCTGGTTCAAGGATTTGCTTGAACGGGGCGTGCAGTCGTTTGTGTTGAACAGCCAGATCATAAAAATGCCGAGCAAGCCGGGCTTAACCAAGCGCTTTCAAACTGACGGTTCTAATTTACCGTGGGTGATTGCCGAGTTGAGGCAGGCTGCTGGGCGTTTTCAAGCCTGGTTGGATCATGTTCGCACCGCGCTGGATGACATCGAGGACATCGACACGATTGAGCGTCCGGAAGACAAGCACCGCTATTTGGTGATCCGGTACCGAAATGGCGCCATCGTGCCTTCGTGGCTTGTTTCTGATGGCACATTACGCCTTTTGGCTCTCACAATTCCCGCTTATTTGTCCGGAATTAACGGAACCTTTTTGATTGAAGAACCGGAAAATGGGATTCATCCCCGGGCGATCGAAACAGTCCTGCAATCGTTGTCTTCCATGTATGATGGGCAGGTTCTAATGGCCACCCACAGCCTGGTCGCCCTAAATATGCTTGAAGTCGGCAATGTGCTTTGTTTCGCCAAGGACGCCGAAGGCGCGACGGATATTGTGTCGGGCGACAAACATCCTGCTCTGAGAACATGGAAAAAAGGCGAGCCGGATCTCGGCATTCTTTTTGCTTCAGGAATCCTGAGCTAAAGCCATGAAAGATCTTTTCGTGTTGGTCGCGGACAAGAGCATGGAATTTGCTGTGAGGGGTATCTTGTCGCGACCACATTCGTTAAGCATGCGCGCAGTCTCTTTCGATATCGCAGTGCACCCTAATCGCGACGGCGGCGTTAGAAACACTGGGGCGCAAATGCTGGCGCTCAAGGAATCGGTCTATCGATATGGAATGTTGATGATGGATTTCGAGGGAAGCGGTACATCGTGTTCAACGGCTATGGAACAGGAGGAAGAGCTGAACAGATTTCTCTATGCGACGTGGCGAGATCGCGCTAATACCATTGTTATTGACCCTGAACTCGATGTGTGGGCTTGGGGTTCTGATAACGTAATGGCACGGGCCATCGGCTGGGATAAATCCTGCACTATCCGTGATTGGCTGGTCGAGAAAGGCTACCGTTTGGATTCTCGTGGGAAGCCGGGCGAACCCAAGAAAGCCATGGAAGATGTCCTGCATACCGTTGGCAGGGCCCGCTCGGCTTCAATATATCTAACTCTGGCCCAATCATTGAGTTTGAGCCGGTGTATAGATCCTGCATTTATCCGACTACGCAACCAATTGACGGCTTGGTTTCCGCCAGAACATTCAGCCAATCCATCCGGAGTCGCGCAATGACCATCAAGTCGATCAAGCATACGAAAGACAAGCGGGTGTTGATTCCCTCGCGCGAAGAGGCGGGGCAGGAGACGTCGAGCCCGAAGGTGAAGGGCGGCAAGGAGCAGGCGGCGTTTCCCAAGAATCCTGTCGTCCACCGTGGCCAGGACCCGGAGTTGTTCTGGATGCACAAGTACGGGGCGGGCGATGCCGAAGACCGGCTGACGGTCGATATCCGGTCCCTGTACCGCCACGAACACATCGCCCCGGAAAAAATCATCGGGCGCCTCTACCAGCTTACGGAAGTGCCCGACGCCCAACAGACCTTTCTAAACGGCCTCTTCGGCCACGGCCTGAAACTCGACGAGATTGACAAGGTGTCCGAGTACTACCAGCACGCCGACGACTGGACCAACCGCATGATCCAGGGCGACAGCCTGCTCGTCATGACCTCCCTGCTTGAACGCGAAGGCATGGCCGGCAAAGTCCAGATGATCTACATCGATCCCCCGTACGGGATCAAATACGGCTCGAACTGGCAGATGAAGCTGAACAACCGCAACGTCAAGGACGGCGACGATGTGGATCTATCCGGCGAACCCGAACAGATCAAAGCCTACCGCGACACCTGGGAGCTCGGCATCCATTCCTATTTGAGCTATCTGCGCGATCGCTTGTTGGTGGCGAAGGAATTGCTGACCGAAAGCGGATCGTGCTTCGTGCAGATCAGCGATGAGAATGTCCACCTCGTGCGGTGTTTGATGGATGAGGTGTTTGGGAGCGAGAATTTTGTCTCGCTTATTCCGTTCAAGAAAACAAGCGCGCTTGGCTCTGGTGGCCTCGACACCATAAATGATTATCTGCTTTTTTATGCGAAAGAGAAAAAGGATGTTAAGTATCGCCAGCTTTATATTGAGCGTTCAGACGATCCTGAGTCGTTCACGTGGGTTGAAATGGAAGATGGTACCGAGAAGCGGCTAAGTGGTGACGAAAAGTCGGGCCTTGTGTCGGTGCAGGGTAAACTTTTTAGAAGCGACAACCTAACATCGCAAAGTGGCGGCGAATCTACCGGATACGACTATGAGTTTAATGGGAAGCTCTATAAATCGTCTGCGGGCTCATACTGGAAGACAACAAAAGCTGGCATGGATGTTCTTGCCAAGGCCGGTCGGCTGATCGGTGTCGGCAATACTCTTGCATACAAGCGATATTCAACTGACTTCCCGGTTAGGCGGGTCACATCTTGGTGGGATGACACGGTTCCTAGCACATTTGCATCCTCAAAGAGTTACGTGGTTGAGACTTACACAAAAGTAATTCAACGTTGCCTCCTAATGACCACCGACCCTGGCGATCTTGTTCTCGATCCCACCTGCGGTTCCGGTACCACGGCTTATGTTGCGGAACAATGGGGCCGACGCTGGATCACCACGGATACATCGCGCATCGCCTTGAACATCGCCAAGACGCGTCTGTTGACCGCGACGTTTCCTTATTACAAGTTGTACGATGAAGCGGGCGGGGATATCCGGCAGGGGTTCATCTACAAGAAGGTGCCGCACATCACCCTCAAGTCGATTGCCAACGACGAACCGCCGGAGGAAGAGACCTTGTTCGACCAGCCGGAGCCGGACCGGAAGAAGCTTCGCGTCTCCGGTCCGTTCACCGTCGAAACCCTCCAGAATTTCGAGCCGATAGCCCCGGAGGAATTGGACAAGCCGGTGCCAGACAAGGATGAACTGGAGTCGTTCGAGGAACGAATTTTTGAGCACTTGAAGTCGGCCGGGGTGAAAAACGGCATCCGCAACGAACAGGCGGTGTTCATGCGGGTGGACCGGCTGAGCAGTGCCTACCTCCATGCCGAGGGGTTCTACCAGTCGGTTAAAGGGGAGAAGAAAGCCTACATCCACATCGGCCCCAAGTTCGGCACGGTCAGCCGTCAGGCAGTCAACGAGGCGGTCAAGGAGTGCCGGACCCGCGGCGACGCCGATTGGCTGATCATTCTCGGCTTCTCGTTCGAGAGCAACATCGAGAACCAAAGCGTAACTGCCAGCATGGGAACCTTCGAGGTCACCAAGGTCCGCATGCACGATGACCTGATGCAGGACGGCCTGCTAAAACGCGACAAGAAGGCGGCCTCCTTCGTCACCATCGGCGAGCCGGACATCGCCTTGCTCGAAATCAGTAAAGGTAGGGCGAAGCCTCCGGCTGAGCCGCGTCAGGTCCAAGTCGAAATCCGCGGCCTCGACATCTACGATCCGGTCACCGATGAAGTGAAACCCCGTGACGTCGCCGACATTGCCTACTGGATGGTGGACGACGACTACGACGGCAGTAACTTCATGGTCCGCCAGGTCTTCTTTTGCGGGGGTGACCAGGACGAATTCGCCAAGTGGAAAAAAGGCCTCTCCGACCTCGCCAAATCATCCACCAAACGCAACGCCGAGAAGACCCTGAAAATCGAAATCGACGACGAAGCCTTCGACCGCATCTACGGCCATATTTCCCACCCCATCGAGATCAAGAAAAAGGACCAAAAAATCGCCGTCCGCGTCATCAGTCAGTTTGGCGAGGAGTGCACGAAGGTGCTGGGGGTTAATTAGAGGAGCGTTTCAATATGGATGAGATAGTTGATTTGACCGGTAAGCTGCATGCGGGTTGGAAGCGTGCGTATCAAGCAGCGGAGGCATCGCCAAGCAGTTGGCAACCATACTTACCCTTTTCATCCCTGGTGATGGTTGATGAGGTTGTTGAGAGCGCCAACTATTGGATGTCACGTGTACGGGCGCCTGCTGGATTTAGTCCTGGATTTAAAATCGCCAAGTCTCTTGCGGCATCGCTACTCCCATCACTTTTAACCTCAGTAAAAAATCTGGAAGCGGGTCAGTATAATCATTTTCCGACTTTTATCAGCGGGATGATGAACCTTTTATCATCTTTGCACACCATGGTGATTTACTCTCAGAAGCATGAAGCGCGTGAGTATGTCGCCAGTTTGTCAGCCGAACTTGCGCAAAGCCTGGCATTATTGGGAACCGCTCAGAATGAGTTATCTCTTAAGGCAACTCAGCTGGAGAAGGTGGCTGCTCTTACGGAGGAAATTACCGAAAAGCACAAAGATGTTTTGGCTAAAGAGGTCGAAATTGGTTCGGCCTCCGAAAGGGTGTCCGAATGTGACCGAACATCGGCTCAAGCCTTGGAGGAGGTTCGCAATTACCGCAATTCGACAGAGCAACTCGAAAAAGACATGCGCAGGCTGGTTGGTGAAAATTCCGAATTGAAGAATTCACTTCAGGCCATGGTTGCTGAATTGGAAAAACTTCAGCAAGATAGCGTTAAGCAAAGCAAAACGATTGATTCAATATTGCCAAAAGCTGCCAGTGCAGGCCTTGCGGCAGCTTTTGCAAATCGCGGAAAAGAGCTAAATTTCACAAAATGGGTGTGGATGGGCGTGTTCGTTTTGTCTTTGACCGCCCTCGCCGGATTTGCTTACTACCTCACGACGTTACC